>NZ_CAWUDL010000022.1:0-81535 GCF_963920945.1 Anabaena sp. CCY 9402-a | reverse complement strand
ACCTATATTCATCAATTCACTATTTTGTTATTCTGTCAATGCGTAAGTCCTATATTTGCTTAATTCCCTCCTCTTAACGCTGTAATGGGATCGAGTCGCGCAGCTTGTCGTGCTGGTGCAACACCAAAAATTAAACCAATGCTGCCGGAAACGCCTGCTGCTAGTAGAATTGATCCCACCGGTACTGATGGTTGCAAAGGGGTGAACATCCCAACTATGAGTGCGCCACCTACGCCTATACCTGTTCCTACTAAGCCACCTGCGACTGAGAGGATAATTGCTTCAATCAAAAACTGGGTGAGGATTGCTTGTTCAGTTGCCCCTATTGCTTTACGTAGTCCAATTTCCTGGGTACGCTCGGTGACAGAGACTAGCATAATATTCATGATGCCGATACCACCAACCACCAGGGAGATACCCGCTATTGATGCCAAGACTAAACTCAAAGCTCCCGTCACTTGACTCACTAAGTCTTGAACTGACTTGTTGGCGGCAACCATAAAGTCCTTCTTGCCACGTCTGCGGGTGAGAATGTTGGTGGTTTGGAAAGCTGCTGCTCGGATACTAGCTCGATCTTGGGCAGAAAGTTCTAAGTAGTCAATGGGAATGCCTAATGGCGATCGCCTTCCTGTTAACTGAAATGCCATAGTAGTAATAGGGACGTAGGCTGTCTCATCAGGATTTGCACCCATGAAAGCACCTTTGGCTTGCATTACGCCAATCACTTGAAAACTTAAGTTATTCATCTGCACTGGCTGACCAAGCGGATTTTCACTACCAAAGAGTTTGTCTGCAACTGCTGACCCCAAAATCACAACTGGGGCATTTTGCTGTAATTCAAAGTTTTCAAAAAAGCGTCCTTGGCGAACACGTAGATTTCGGACGTAGAGAATTCCCGGTGTCGTACCTGTCACGTTTACTTGACTGATGCGTCCTTGACGGGATAATTGCAAATTGCTACTAATCTGCGGCGCAACTTCCCGGACGGCGGGTGCAATATTTGCTATGGCCTGAGCATCAGCTAAAACCAGTTGTGCAACTTCAGTGCTTAATCCCTGCGTATTTTCGTTACCAGGAAAAACAGAGAGTTGATTTGGCCCAAAAGACTCTAACTTTTGCTGGGTAAACTGCTGTGCGCCTTGCCCGATGGCGACCATCGAAATCACAGAAGCATTACCAATTATAATTCCTAGCATGGTGAGCGTACTACGGAGTTTATTTGCAGTCAATGTTTTGACTGCCATATTGGTACTTTCAAGTAGATTCATAATTAACTAAAATTCCACAGTGTCTATGCCGTCAATCTTTTCAGTGCTGGGGGGAGATATAAACACGCGATCGCTCTTTTTCAATCCTGTTAATATTTGCACTTGATCGCCACTCGTTGCACTCACCTTAATTACTTGGAATTTGGCCTGATTTTGTTCATCAGCTACATATACGCTAGTTTGACCGTTAGGCTGAGTCACAACCGCAGCCAAGGGAATCACCACAGCATTTTTGATTGGCTCTCCCAAGAACGTTAATTTCACATTCATGCCTGATTTCAGCTTTGTCTGCCCGGTAGAAAGTGCCACTTTCACCCGAAAGGAGGTAACATTATTTTCCTGCACTGCTCTAGGGGCAATCAAGCTCACCCGCCCTTGAAAAGTTTCGTTGGGATAGGTGTCTGCTTGAATATCTACGGTTTGACCTAAATTAATTTTAGAAATGGTAGCTTCAGGAATTTTGGCTTCAATTTCTAAGCCACTAGAGAGTTCAGCAATGGAAGCAGATGTTGCTCCTTCACTAGAAGAGGCTGAGGTGGTGGGTGTAACGAAATCTCCTTCTTGAGCAAAGCGACGGGTGATGATGCCCGTAAAAGGCGCACGGATCACAGTGTTGTTGAGCTGACTTTGATAAAAAGCCAGTTGCGCTTTGGCCTGGGCTACCTCAGCTTCTGCTTGGGCGATTTCTTGAGGGCGCAGTCCATTTTTAGCTTTGTTCAAACTCTGTTGCTGTTCTTTAAGTCGTGCTAGTTCCGCTTCCAGATTTGCCTTAGCTTCCCCTTGTTTAGCCATAACCTCTCCAAAAGCATTCCGGGAGATTGCACCCTCTTGAACTAGCATTTGATTGCGTTTGAGTTCTTCTGTGGCATGGTTCAGCCTTGCTTGGGCTGCGGCGACAGATGCTTGAGCTGTAGCAACCCTGGCTTTTAACTCAGCAATTTCTTCAGCACGAGTTCCAGAACGCTTTAGCTCTAAGTCAGCCTGCGCTTTTGATAGGAATGCTTGATACTGATTGACCTGCGCTTGGATGCGCTCACCACTCATGCGGGCAATAATGTGTCCTTTCTGGACGCGATCGCCTTCCGTCACATACAGTTGAGCAATGCGTCCAGACTCTTCCGGACTGAGGTTGATTTTTTGTATTGCCTGCACCACCCCGTTGGCTTGGATTTGGACTACCCAATCTTTGGTTTGCACCATTATGGTTTGGCTAGTTATATCTTGCTTAAAAGCAGTTTTTTGGGTCTTCAAGTAAACTGTCGTGGTAGTTCCCAATACTCCAAGTACCAGGACTCCAAAAATCCAGGGGTTTTGCTTCTTTACCCGACAGAATGGTAAAGTTTGCATTAGTACGCTTTGCCTCACTATTTTGTTCAAGATTGTCTTAATAGTACGAGCTTGCGTATATTTGCTACATGGATCTAAATTCCCAAAGTTTTTAGTACCAAAGTCCTATTTTTTTCAGTGCTTTGGTAATAAAGTCTTCGGATAAAGTTGCAACACAAGTTTCTAGTAAGAATAAACTTCCATCGCGTACAGATGAACTAAGAACCTTTTCTGAAGCCGCAAACACTGTGAACCGCCTTCTGCAAGTTAAAACCCATCCTTTTCGTTTACTGCTTTACCTGGAATGGATTTTGTTGGTAATTACAATTCTGGGTGAGCTACCGTGGGAAAGTCTTCCATATTTAGGAACGCTATTAGCAGAATCTTCTCAGACATCAAAGTTGCTGCCTTACTCTTGGTTGCTAAACATCATCTGCATTATTGGATTTGGGTTTATGGGGTTGCGGTTGCCAAGGGGTACAACTGCGAGTAAATGGCTTTACACCGCACTGGAACTAGGAATTATTTGGCTTGTAACTGCCTGGGGAAGTTGGCGGATATCTTTTTTGTCTCCTTATCTAATTGTCGTTATCCGCAGTTGCCTAATTTTTCAACCAACGGGACGATTGCTATCTACAGGATTGGTCTTTCTTTCTTTCTTGTTATCACTGGTAATTTCGGTAAAGGATCTTCCAGCGATTCAACTGGAACTGACACAACCCAGACCTGTAACCCTCAACCAGATTAGGATTTGGTTTATTATTAGTAATATCAACACGACAATTTTGTTTGGATTGGTATTGGTATTTGTTTTGATGCTGGTAAATGCGTTGCTAGCAGAACGGCAAAGTCGGCAAAAACTAACACTTGCCCATAATCAGTTACATCAATACGCCTTACGCATAGAAGATCAAGCAACTTTACAGGAGCGTAACCGCATAGCCCGCGAAATTCATGATTCCTTGGGTCATGCCTTGACGGCTCAAAGTATTCAATTAGAAAATGCTTTATTATTTTGTCACTCCAACCCAGACAAAACCCAAGTTTTTGTGAGCGAAGCCAAGCAATTAGCATCAATAGCTTTGAAAGAAATTCGCCAATCAATTTCAACCCTGCGGTCTGACCCTTTACAGGCGAAAAACCTAGAATCAGCCCTTACCAGCCTAATTGAAGACTTTGGCAACAGGACGAATATCACCCTAGACAGCACAATTGACCTGACACAATCAGTCACGATTGAAGTTAAAACTGCTATCTATCGTATTATCCAAGAAGCCTTAACGAACATTTCCAAACACAGTCATGCGACGCAAGTTACTCTTAAATTGCAAACAACACCTGAATACTTACATCTGCTAATTGAAGATAATGGTAGAGGCTTCAATCCAGAACAAAATACCACTGGTTTTGGGTTGCAGGGAATGAGAGAAAGAACGTTAGCCCTGGAAGGTAACTTTAGGCTAGCAAGCGAAATGGGAAGAGGTTGCCGTGTAACTGTTAATATTCCACTGAGGAAGTTTCTGCCATGATTCGCTTGTTGCTGGTAGACGACCAGATGATCATTCGCCAAGGACTCAAAAGCTTATTAGAAGCTAAACCAGACCTACAGGTAGTAGGAGAGGCTGAAAACGGTCAACAAGCCCTAGAGGTGATTGAGTCTCTGCAAGGAACATCTCTACAACCGGATGTAGTATTGTTGGATGTACGAATGCCTGTAATGGATGGCGTAGCAGCAACACAGCAAATTTGCCAATGTTTTAGGTCAACTCAGGTTCTGATTTTGACTACCTTTGATGATGAAGAATATGTTTCCCAGGCAATGAGCTTTGGCGCGAAGGGTTATTTGCTCAAAGATACCTCATCGGAGGATTTAGCACTGGCAATTCGGGCAGTCTATCATGGACACACCCATCTCGGCCCCGGACTTTTTGAGAAAGCAATGGCACAGCAAAGGCCAGCTCATTCTGTTCACTTAGACATTCCTCCTGAATTAGCAAAACTTTCGCCTAGAGAACGGGAGGTATTGCGATTAATTGCTTGTGGAGCTAGCAATCGTGAAATTGCCCAAACGCTTTACATATCTGAAAGGACTGTCAAAAACCACGTTACCAGTATTTTAAATCGATTGAACTTGCGCGATCGCACCCAAGCTGCACTTTTTGCTAGTTGTAGCGACCTGCAATACTAATCGCTCAAACCTGCAATCAAGACATTTGTTGGGGCTTAGGGGTAGCCCCGCCCGTGAAGCAGCAAGTCTCTTATGTGAATCTGAGAGCGTAACGCACACTGCTTGCAATTAGCGGTGAGAGTTGTCACAAACTGGGTTTCTCCAGAACGAATCGCACTTGCGCGTATCCCGGACGAACCCCTATTTGTAGTGAACTGCAAAAACCAACAACCATTCATTTATGTTTTATAGTACAATTGTACTATTCAACTTAGTCAATTAATCTCTTCAAGAAGCCTTTCGGGTTCGGGGCTTCGCAATCGACAGAAAAAACGCTATTTCTAGAGGAAGTAATATGTCAAATAATGACAAAATATCTCTATTAAAACTCATAGATATTTTGAAAAAAAACAGCAACAGTATCATTATTAATATCAAGCATTTGCAAGAAAATTATCAAAGAACAGGTATCCAACGGATTCAAGGTGTCAGGGATGCCAATGGAGAACTTATTCAGCCTTGGTTGCGAGCAGAGTATATAGATAATGCAGAGTATGTTCGCATGGGTAAATTTGAGTTTAATCGCAATACTGCCACAATTAATATGCTAGTTCAACGTCAAGTTAAGCTAGTAAAATCTGATGATAAAACCCCAATTTTGGAAGTTGCAGGGTTGCTAGTTAATGACTTACATACCTTTAACAATTACACAATTGTTAACAATGGTAAACTTAATATTCAGTCATTAAAAGTCAAAATTAGCAGTAAAAAAACTTTTGAATTACTCAAAGATGTTTTAGATGCAGTCGAATTTGAGTTTCATAGGGAATACACTATTCAGTTGGATAAATTGCCCTTAGTCAGTAACAATGCACAATATCCAAACATTGATGGTTTATTTGATGAATTAGCCAAAATTAAGGTCATTGTTAGTATTATTTCTGCTCATCTCAAAGGAGAATCAGATATTTTTGTAAAACTCCAGTTGCATGAATTAAACAATTACTATATTTCTAACCATGTTTATCTAAATTTCCCCACAACTAACGCATATACAAGCCGTCAAGAAGCAATAGCTAATGACATTATTGACTTCCAGACTAGTTATAAAATTGATATTGGCAGTAAAGACATTTTGAATCTCAGTAAGTTTTATTCTGCCAACAAATTCCTTGATAAGATGTATCGAGTTTATGACAAAAAGACAGGCGAAATTTTCACCAAGCCTAATTTTACAATGGCTTTTCAAGAAAATCTTGCCTTTAGGCATAAGCTACTGTCATCTCGCGTCAAGATCACAAAAGTAGATGAGTTCATGAAAGTGATTTTTGATGACTTTTTAGGAATTGAAAATTACGGAATAGTTACAGCAACTCTATCTAAAGTCAATGCTAGTAGTTTGGCACAATTATTGCAGGATAGATTCTCTGGTTATGATGTCAGCAAAGAGATAATGATAACGGCATTAACTGATGCTAAAACCAAGCTTGAACAATATGCAGATAAAATTTATCAAGAAATAATTTCTCCTTTAGTGTTTTACATTGGTGCTACTGGGATGTTACCAAAAAAAATGTCAGTACCAGCGATGACTGCAACAGAAATTGTGAGAAAATATCCTGATTTGCAGCTTTCTAAATATGAGCGAGAAGGTAAGTTTTTTGTATTAGGAGATACTCTCATTAGTATCTATGCTCAAACAAAATACTACAGTAAAAAAGATACTGTAAGTATATAATTTATATTGTCATTGCGAGCGTTCGCGCTAGCGTAGCGTAGCAAAGCTAGCGCGAACGAACAAGAGCAATCGCATAGTGACAAATCCCACACCGTCTTGATGAGATGGAGTATAAAATTAGGTATCTTCGTTGCGATCGCCATAACCCCAATACCAGAAATGCTTTATTTTCAGAGTATGAATCAGTTATTCATCGCTCAGAAATTATCGCCAAATGCCCTTTAACTACTGAAGAGATTTCTGTTTTACTTGCATCATTAATGAGTGTAAGTCAATGGGTTTATATTTACTATTTATGGCGACCTAATTTAAAAGACGAAGCTGATAACCACTTAATTGAATTAGCGGTGGCGGGAAATGCTCAAATTATTGCTACTCATAATGTCAAAGATTTCCAAAATGCTGAATTGCTATTTTCTAATTTATCAATATTAACACCCGAAGAAATTATTAAGAGTTAAACCAAAATGGCAACTTTAACTATTCGTTTACCAGACGATAAGCACAACAGATTAAAAGAACTTGCTCAAGCCAAAGGCATCAGTGTTAATAAGTTGATTGAAGAACTTTCTACTATAGCTTTAGCAGAATTTGATACCCAGACAAGATTTAAAGCAATGGCTGCAACTGGTAATCCAGAAGAAGGGTTGAGAATACTAGCTAAACTTGATAATTTGAAAGAATAGAGCTTATGACACAATGATGCAAATCACTGTTGAGGTATCCGAGGAACTAGGACAGCAATTACAGCAGTTCAATGCTCTCAAAACTTGGAGATGTCTAATGTGCCTTTTCTCAATAGAGAAATATTAAGTTTCCAAGTCTTAATTAGTTGCATAAACAGCAATGCTGTTACATATGAGTGAATAGAAGATACAGATTCACTCATATGTATCAGTAACGTATAATGAAGAACATTACAAAGTCGCTTTTGGGTTTGGCAATTGTTTCGGCAAGTTTAGTATTGGGATCTAGTTCTACTAAAGCTGGTCAAATTGCTGGTGAATGGTTCTTTGGTTTGTGGGATTGTAATATTGACGGTAGACCAGCCCAAATGGAATGGAAAGTTGTAGATAATCCACAAACTAGTTGCAGTGGTGGTGTCTGCTCTACTACTTCTGGAGTCCGTCTTGTTGGGAGGTTTAGTGATAATGGTAGTGCATGGATTCCGCTAGGAAAGCGTTCTTCCAGCAGACAAAGACAGGATTTAGGTATTCGTTATTTAGGAGCAGAGCAAGATAATTGGTATCTCAGATACAACAGTCGGACTAAGATCGCAGATGGTTGGACAACATGGCGGGGCAATCGCTACCCACTACAATGTCGCAATCGCAGATAATACTTGTATCTACTATTTTACCGCACTCAGTGCTGAGTGCTGAGTGCTGAGTGCTGAGTCAGAAAAAGAGTACGCTGTTCAACGCCCCGCTTCCGCTAATAGCACTTTCAACTCAGCACTTTTCATCAGAAGTGCGTAAGTAAGTCGGTGGGAATAAACCTAACCATGTTAAGTAATATAAAGTTATTGTGATCGAGTTTGTAGTAAGGACTAAAGTCCTTACTACAAACCTTTAATTATTTACGCCGTTCTACTTATCACGCATCATGAGTATAACGAGCCTGACAAAAACTGTATTTCTTAAAAACTAGAAACAAATATACAAGATAGCCAAGTGTAATCACTACTGATTTATTGGTAATATTTTTGATGCACTTACGCTAGAAAAATATGAATGAACATGAGCGTCAGTCTTACTGGCGCGCTAATACTGCTTTAATTCGCAATCTTTTAATTATTTGGGGATTGGTTTCCATAGTTTTTAGTATTTTGCTAGTTCAACCTTTGAACAACTTACGTTTTTTTGGTGTCCCTTTTGGGTTTTGGATGGCACAGCAAGGATCAATCCTGGTATTTGTAGCGTTGATTTTCATTTATGCTGTGCAGATGGACAAATTAGACCGCAAATATAATATTAAGAAGTAAGGTAAAACTGTGTCAGTTGAGATTTGGACGATTCTCATAGTTGGACTGTCTTTTGTTGCTTATATTTATATTGGCTGGCAATCACGAGTCAAAAGTAGCAAAGACTTCTACGTAGCAGGCCAAGGTATCCCTTCCATTGCTAATGGTGCAGCTACCGCCGCCGATTGGATGTCTGCGGCTTCGTTTATATCTATGGCGGGGCTGATTTCTTTTCTCGGCTACGACGGTTCTATTTATTTAATGGGTTGGACTGGCGGTTATGTGTTGCTGGCTTTATTACTCGCGCCCTATCTGCGAAAATTTGGTAAGTATACAGTGCCAGATTTTGTAGGCGATCGCTATTATTCTAATATTGCTCGTTTGGTGGCGGTAGTGGCAGCGATTTTTGTCTCTCTCACCTACGTTGCTGGACAAATGCGCGGTGTGGGTATTGTTTTCAGCCGTTTTTTACAAGTAGACATTAACACCGGTGTCATCATCGGGATGGTAATTGTAGGCTTTTTCTCGGTGTTGGGAGGGATGAAAGGGATTACTTGGACGCAAGTAGCCCAGTATGGTGTGTTGATTTTAGCTTACTTGATTCCCGCGATCGCGATCGCCTGGAAACTCACCGGTAATCCCATTCCCCAGTTAGCATTTACCTTTAGTGATGTTGCTACGAAACTCAATCAAATTCAGGTAGATTTAGGGTTTCAAGAATATACTAAGCCGTTTGTGAACAAGTCCATGTTAGATGTACTGTTCACCACGATTGCTTTAATGGTAGGTACTGCTGGTTTACCCCATATTATTGTGAGGTTTTACACAGTTAAAAGTGTACGTGCAGCGAGGTTTTCTGCTGGTTGGGCTTTATTATTCATTGCCATTTTATACACCACAGCACCCGCACTTTCGATGTTTGCTCGTTATAACTTGATTACGACTCTAAACGATCGAACAGTCACAGAAGTACAGCAGTTAGACTGGGCGCAAAAGTGGGAAAAAACTGGACTGCTGACATTTGAGGATAAAAATCAAGATGGGCGTTATCAGTTGACTCCCAGTATAGACACCAACGAAATTAAAATTGATCGGGATATTATTGTCCTGTCTACCCCAGAGATAGCCAACCTTGCGCCTTGGGTGATTGCTTTGGTAGCAGCTGGTGGTTTAGCGGCGGCTTTATCTACAGCATCCGGGTTGTTGCTAGTTATATCTAGTTCCATCGCCCATGATATCTACTACCGCATCATCGATTCTTCCGCCTCGGAACAAAAACGAGTGTTTGTCGGGCGGATTATGGTGGGGTTATCCCTGGTGTTGGCTGGTTACTTTGGTGTAAATCCGCCGGGATTTGTGAGTGAAGTGGTAGCTTTTGCCTTTGGTTTAGCGGCTGCTAGTTTCTTCCCAGTCATAGTTTTGGGCATCTTCGATAAGCGTACCAATTCCGAAGGTGCGATCGCTGGAATGTTGACAGGGTTAATTTTTACCATTGTCTACATCATCGGGGTCAAGTTCGCGGGAATGCAGCCTTGGTTTTTTGGTGTATCTCCTGAAGGTATCGGTACTTTAGGTATGCTAATTAACTTCGCGGTGACGCTGGTAGTTTCTCGCGTCACGCCACCACCCCCCGCAGAAATTCAAGCGATGGTAGAAGATTTACGTTCTCCGTCTCTGGAAGAAGAATCACAACCAGTAGGGACTGGAGAGTAAAGAGTAAGTTCGTAGTAAGGACTTTAGTCCTTCTTTTATGACTAAAGCCCTTATTGACTAATAACTAATAATTTGAATTTTACTTGCGGCTTTCGTCGCCTTTTCCCTAGCTTCTTGCACATTATCAGCCTTAGCTAAAGCCACCCCCATACGACGATAAGGATGGGTGGTTGGTTTACCGAATAATTTGATATCTACATCTTTTTCTGACAAAGCTTCAGCTACACCCGTAAAGGTGATAGAGTCTGATTTTTCTGAAGCTAAAATCACCGCGCTAGCTGAAGCCCCCAACAATTCTATATGAGGGATGGGTAAGCCTAAAATTGCCCTCAGATGTAACTCAAACTCGTTGAGGTTTTGAGAAATTAATGTCACCATGCCCGTATCATGAGGACGGGGAGAAAGTTCAGAGAAAATTACCTCATCTTTGGTGATAAAAAACTCTACACCAAAAATACCTGCACCTCCTAAAGCGTCGGTGACTTTTTTAGCTATTTCTTGGGCTTGTAATATTTTATCTGGTGATATTGCTGCGGGTTGCCAAGACTCTTGATAATCGCCTCTTTCTTGCCGATGTCCAATGGGAGAACAGTAAATTGTCGGGTCATTCCACTGTTTAATTGTAAGTAGGGTAATTTCAATTTCAAAGTTAATAAATTCTTCGATAATTACCTTTTGACTGTCGCCTCTGGAATTTGCGATCGCATAATTCCACGCTTTCTCTACTTCATATCTCGTTTGGACTACAGATTGCCCTTTTCCAGAGGATGACATCACAGGTTTAATCACATTAGGAAAACCAATTTGATCGGCAACTGCAATTAATTCTTCTAAGCTGACTGCATAACCATATTTAGCAGTTCTAATGCCTAATTCTTGATGGGCTAATTCCCTAATTCTGTCGCGGTTCATGGTGTAATTAGTCGCTGCTGCTGTGGGGATAACTGTAATCCCTCGCTGTTCAAATTCCAGCAGTTTCTCCGTCCTAATTGCTTCAATTTCTGGGATGATAAAGTCAGGTTTATGCTGAGTGACTACGGCTTCTAAATCATCAGCACTCAGCATTGATATGACTTCACAGCAATCAGCAACTTGCATCGCTGGTGCATTAGGATAGCGGTCTACAGCTATCACATAATTACCGAGCCGTTGCGCTGCAATTACAAATTCTTTGCCGAGTTCTCCTGCACCCAATAACATGAGTTTCTGGGGGAGTTTGATGGAGTTAATCATTGACTTGTCCGAGCCAGTATGAATCTAGCAATCTGATAATTTTTGTGATTTTAATTAATCATCTGCCAAATAGTTAAACCTAGCCCCACGCAGTTGTAAATCTTTACGTTGCTGCTTTGTCAAGCCATTACCTAAGCCAAGCTGACACTCATCTACTAGTGTATCTAGCCAAATAGTTTCATTGAGTGCTGCCCCTCTTAAATCGGCTTTTCTCAAGTCAGCTTTGGTAAAATTGACAAAAATGAGATCGGCATTTAATAAACTGCTACCTTGTAAGTTTGCCCCTGTTAAATTACCCCGAATTAAATTCACCTCATTTAAAATCAACCCCGATAAATCAGCCCCAGATAAATTAGGGAATTTGACTTGACTAGGAGTTTGCAAAAATTCCATCACACAATTGATGTTGGCATCATTAAGACGAATTTTAGTCAAAAACTGGTAGCGTCCTAAGCCTAATTCTTGGAGAATTTGTAGACGTTGTGGCGGAGTCTGCTCTAAAAAGTGAATGGCATTCGAGCGGAGGTCTTGAGTATGATGATTGATCATGATCATTACTTGGCACTATATCTAACTATCGGATGCACGGCTAAAGTTATCTATAGCCAGATGAACAAAAGTAACATGAGAATGCAGTCAAATCTCCACTCAGACAAAGGGTAACATCTGACTTTCATAACTACGGCAAACTTTTGGTAAACTCAGTTGCAGAATTGTTAAAGAATTAGTTCCTCTTGGTAATTCCCAGACAATATAGTCTAACTATCCCCAGGTTCACATTTTTTCCAAGTAGCGTCTGTGTCATTTGAGGTTTTTCCAGCCATAGAGTCCAAAAATCTAATTTCTAACCTGTCTGTGGGCGGTATAGTAATTAATCTCCCCTCATATGTACGCTCCATGTCTAAATCACGATTTACTTGACAGATATGGTTACATTGTGCATCATTCAATGCCAAGATTGGTAGTAAATTTTGCTTTAGAGCGTTCATTTGACTCTCACCCATTCTCCGAAGACTCGATCTCAGCTAATTCTAACCAGCGTTCGGTAGCGTTATCAATTGCTTGTTTGAGCATCTCTACTTGGTCGTAGAGTTGTTGGACTTGGGTATAATTACCGGGAGAGACTTTAACTAGTGCTTGTTCAGCAGATGCTTTGTCAACCTCTAACTGAGCAATTTTGCCTTCTAGCTGCTCAAATTCCCGTTTTTCCCAATTAGATAACCTGCGTCGCTTTTTATTCTCTACATCTTTAGTTTGGGATGTAACTTTTGATTCTTCAGAATTTTTTGTTTTTTCTTTATTGTTGGTGGTGTTTTGTTGTGCTTCTTCAGCTTTCTTATAGTCAAGATAAACCGAGTAATTACCTGGATATGAGCGCAGGTTTCCATCTGCTTCTAATGCGAATATTGTATCGACAGTGCGATCTAAAAAGTAGCGATCGTGGGAAACTACAATGACACAACCGCTAAAATCTTCTAGGTATTCCTCTAATACTGCCAATGTCTGTACATCTAAATCATTGGTTGGTTCGTCTAAAATTAGCACATTCGGCGCACTAATGAGGATTCGCAACAGAAATAATCGTCGCTTTTCACCGCCAGATAGTTTGTGAATGGGAGCATATTGTTGATTTCCCGGAAACAGAAACCGTTCTAACATTTGAGAAGCTGTAATTTTAGTCCCATCGGCGATTTTGACAAATTCCCCTTCTTCTTTAATGTAGTCAATCACGCGCTGATTTTCATCTAAAGCTGAGAGTAATTCTTCAGAATGCTGATCAAAATAACCGATGTGAATGGTAGAACCAATTTCTACACTACCCTGATCTGGCTCTACCCGTCCAGTAATTATATTCATTAATGTGGACTTACCTGCACCATTACCGCCGATGATTCCCAGCCTATCTTCGGGGCTAAATTCATAGGTAAAGTCATGAATCAGGGTACGCCCATTATAGGATTTAGAAATATTATTGAGTTCAATAACTTTTTTGCCAATGCGACGGCCTACGGTGGAAATATCTACCTTACCCTGAATTTGTTTAAACTCAGTTTCGCGCATGGCGTGAACGCGTTGAATCCGCGCTTTTTGTTTGGTGCTACGGGCTTTTGGCCCCTTTTTCAACCATTCCAATTCTCGGCGTAATACACCCTGATGTTTACGTTGGGTGCTAATAGCCGATTCTTCTGCTAAGGCTTTCTTTTCGAGGTAGTATGAATAATTGCCTGAGTAGGTGTAAATATCACCTCTGTCAATTTCAATGATGCGATTGGTGACTTGATCTAAAAAGTAGCGATCGTGGGTAATTAAAAACAGTGCGCCGCGAAAGCGATTAAGATAACTTTGTAACCATTCTACAGACAAAGCATCAAGATGGTTGGTTGGCTCATCCATCAATAATACATCGGGATTTGCGAGTAAAGCAGTTGCTAAGGCAATCCGTTTACGATAGCCTCCGGATAAAGTCCCAATGATTGCATCAAAATCAACAATTCCTAACTTAGTGAGGATAATTTTAGCGTTGGTTTCTAATTCCCATGCGCCAGTTTCGTCCATGCGCTGCATGACAACAGAAAGGCGGGACATTAACTGATTATCTTCTGGATAGTGAGCTAGTTTATCAGAGATTTCTTCATACTCTTTTACCAAGTCCATTTGTTCGCCACTGTCAGCAAAAATCTGCTCTAACACTGTGCGGTTTTCATCTAAGTTTGGCTGTTGGGGTAAGTAAATTATTTTAGAACCAGAGTTACAACTAATTTGACCACTATCAACTGATTCTAGTCCAGCAATCATTTTTAATAAGGTTGATTTACCAGAACCATTTGTGCCAATTAAACCCACTTTGTCAGTAGCATCTAAACTAAAGCTGGCATCTTTTAAAATTTCTTTAATTCCAAAGTCTTTTTTAATTGATTGTAGGGTGATGATACTCATAGAATTTTAAAAGAAACCGTTGAATTTATTGCTGATTTGGTGTTGGGCGTGAATGGAGATTTTGCTTGCATCTCACGCAGTACCGCTTCGCAGAACCCGCAGAGAGAAGTTTGGAGTATTTACTAAGAATTTAGGTGAGTAAATGTGAGGTGCATTTATTTATTTTAACGCACCTCATATTTTTGCCTAATTTTAGACAAATAAGTCGAGGGGTAGATGTCCATACATTTCGTTGATGCCTCCTTCTTCATAAGACTGACAAGAGACTAATACACCACGATGATGTCCTGCATAGGAATCGAGGTAACATAAGCCATTTTTACCATTTAATTTAATATAAACTGGCCCTTCTACTACAGGTAAATCAATGGGTACTTCATAACCCAAAGCATGAGAGTATGTTCTCATGGCTAGTAGTCCTTCTGCGGCTGTGTCAGCACAAATTCCTAGTATTTGATAATCAGAAAGTTTGGTGAACAGAATCAATGCTTGACGTACCAATTCTTTTTCTGACGGTTTAAGAATGGGTGCGATATCTAGACAGTTAAATTTATTGAGGATTTTTTTGGCTTCTGTGGTTGTGAGGTTGGGGTGATTGGACATTGGCATAGATTGTTTCATGGGTTATTGATTGTTGTTGTGTGTATGAGGTAGGGATAACCGAAAGTGCGTTATGTGTGATTAGGCAAATTATAGTCAGTCTTGGGTATTACCAAGATTAAAAATAAAGGGAACATTACTTTGGGATTCACCACCCATAACTAATACTTTGGGCATTTGCGAGCCGCCATTTCTCCAAGCTTCAATTGCTTCTTTTTGTAGCACTAATTGTCCCCCTTGAGCTTTGAGGGTTTCGGCTAAGAGTCTTTGAGCTTCGGCTCTACCTTTGGCACGGTTAATATCTGATTGGGCTTCTTGCTCGGCTTCTCGTGCTACATAGACGGCTCTTTGAGCGCGTTGTTCTGCAATTTGTTTTTCTTCTACGGCTTTGGCAAATTCAGGAGAAAAAGTTAGATCAATGACGCTAGTATCTAACACAATTATTCCATATTTATCCAGGCGAGCGCCTAGGGCATTATCAAAGTCTTCTTTGAGTTCACTCCGTTTGGTAATTGCTTCTTCTACTGTTCTTCTCGCGGCGGCAATTTTGAATGATTCTTGGGTTTGGGGGGCGATAATTTTGGAAACAATATTTTCTAGAGTGCCTTGTTTTCTTCTCACTTCTACTACTTGAATCGGATCAATCCGAAAGTTAATCGCAAACCTAGCTGTTAAATTCTGCAAATCTTTCGTAGAACTTTCGGCAGGGACTTCAAATTTTTGTACAGTTAAATCATACACATCTATTACTGAAATTAAAGGCGGTTTCAAGTGAATACCTTCTCTTAAAGCACCATCCCTAGCTTTACCTAAAATACTGATTACTCCTGCTTGTCCTGGGTTGATAATAATAAAAGAATTTAACCCAATAATTACAATTATGGCTAAGACAATTCCTAAAACTGTGGTTTGCCAATTCCCTATTTGTTGATTTTTCAAGTTGCTATCTCCTTGTGAGTGCTGTTAGCGGTAACGGGGCGTTTAGCCGATGTTGTTAGTGGTAGCGGGGCGTTTAGCATTCAGTATTTTCTGACTATGGACACAACTACCGTCAACAAATCTTGTTGGCGGCTGATTGTTCGGTTGTGAATAAAATTTTTGACTTAGCTCCACCAGCTTTAATTAGTATTGCGGTGGATGTGGTAGTTAAGCAGCAGGATTCTATCATTGCTCAGTTGGGTTTTCCCTGCTTATGGTTATCACTTGGATAATAGAGTCATTTTTTGAGTATCGCTATAAGTTGTTCTGGCATAACTTGGCACAGAACATACAGCATAACCTACGTTTAGACACATATAAACACCTACAGGGATTGGAGTTAGCTTATTTTGAAAAACACAAGACAGAGGGATTCATGTCTATTAGTGATGATGTTAACTAACTAGAGCGTTTTTTGGATGTGGGAAGCTCACGATATTATCCAAGTAACCACAACTATTGTAGTCATTAGCGGTGCATTCTTTGTCTTAACTCCCAGGGTAGCTTGGATGGCTATCTTATCGATGCCATTGATTCTCTTGGGTTTAGTGGTATGTCAAAAATCATTTGCACCTCGTTACGCCGATGTGCGCGAAAAAGTGGGTTGACTCAATGGACATTTACGTTTGTCTAATAACTTGAGTGGCATCACTATGATTAAAAGTTTCACGGCACAAGAGATATGAAGTCAAGCGGTTAGGGCAAGACAGTTATGTTTATCGCCAAAGTAACACTAAAGCGATCGCGTTACTCCCAGCGTAGCTGATCGCACGCACTGTCTGCGGCTTTTATTCCTTTCATTAGGATGCCCATTCTAACAGGCTTCACAGCATTACTGCTATTTCGTGGCATGAAAACCGTCGTAGGTAAGATGTCAGTAGGTGCTGATCGTTCCTGAGTCTTTTTGGTGGATAATGAAACTGAGGCAGCAATTAGGCGATCGCTCATCGTCTTTCCATAATTCGCAATGCTGATTGTATTTATATAAAGAGTTGTTAACCGTTGGTGGGATTTATGCTAGTACCGCTAAAGCAGAACTCGCAGCATGGCGCAGAGACAAGGTAGATAAAATTACGAATTACGAATTACGAATTACGAATTACGAATTAATTATGATGTTTGGTAGTAATCAGCCGGAATCAGGGGACAACAAGTGGCGTAGCCAGTTGGATAGGTTTGTGAAAGAACATCAGCAAGAGTTGGCGGCACTTGCTTGGGGGTTGTGGTTAGAAAATGGTGATAAACAAGGTACTATTGGTATTGATTTACAACCAACACCACATTTTGTTTATTGTCCTCAAGAAGCGGTGGAGAAATTAAATAATAATGTTGAGAATAGGCTTCAAGAATTAATCGGCATTATTGAGCATCATCAACCAGAAGTAGAAGTGTTAATGATTGGGATTGGTAAGGGTGAAGTTAAGTTAATTCAGTTTGCACCAGAACCAGCACCACAAGTTTGTTTTGAACAAGTGGGAAAAAATGTTGCCGGTTTATTAGATTTACTAGAACAGCGCATGACTGAAGCGATTATTGTTTAGAGGATGTTTGAAAAGTTGCAAGGAGTATGAATCAATTCAAAATTCAAAATAAAAATGTCATTCTGACAGGAGTGCAGCATAAGATAAAGCCTGCGGCATAGCTAGTAGTCTATCAAGTTAGTTTTGACGGTTCGTAGTAAGGACTTTAGTCCTTACTGAGTTCGCGGTAGCGTTGCGTAGCAAAGCAAGCTACAACATCACATAGAACAACCCTTTTCAAACACCATCTCAGCACTCAGCACTCAGCACTCAGCACCGGCTAAACGCCGCGCTACCGCTAACAGCACTCAGCACTCAGCACTCAACTAGTTGCACAACGGAAGCCTGCGAAAATTTGCCTTACACCTGGATGATACCAATTGCGGAAACTAGGACGTAGTATCCAGGGACGAGTTGCCCAACTACCTCCTTTTAAAACACGGTGCTGGTTGTCAAAGTAAGCTTGAGAATAACCTTTATATGGGAAACTTTGGAAACCCTCATACCCAGAAAACCAAGAAGTTGTCCATTCCCAAACATTACCGAGAGTATCATACAAACCATAGGCACTTTGCCCGGCTGGGTAGGTATTGACTGGGGTTGTATGGTTGATGAAAGCATCGCCTCTCATTGGGTCTAGCCCATTGCAATTACAATATTTATCTGTTGGTAAATCATCGCCCCAAGGATAGGTGCGCCGACGGTTAGTTTGAACATCCCAACTCGCTGCTTTTTCCCACTCGGCTTCTGTGGGTAGACGCTTTCCCACAAAGTTTGCGTATGCTTCGGCTTCATACCAACTCACACCATAAACTGGATGATGCTCATAACTTTGAGCTTCTATCCAATAAAGTGGTTGTGTTACCTGCTCGTTTTGTAACCATTGCCACCCTACCACTGACCAATACTGAGAATTTTGATATCCTCCAGCCTCTATAAATAGGCGATATTGTCCACAAGTCACCGGATAGCGGTCAATCCAGTAAGTATCTAAATAGACTTTGCGAGCAGGAATTTCATTATCCATTGCATCCATTGAGTCACTTCCTAACTCAAATTCCCCGGCTGGAATTTCTATCATCTCAGGCTGAAAAGAAGAAGATGAGGGAAGTGTCACGCTTAAACGCTGACTATTAAATAACTCCAGCACCATAGTCATGATTTCACAGTGTTGACTTTCATGCTGAATTAGAAAACGCCAGAGGCGTTCTTGGGGTTCTATATCTGCAACTTCTAGGTATTTCAACACATTTTTTCTTACTGTGTCCAAGTAATCAAGAGTTTCATCTAGTTTGGGTAGATTAACTCGCTGAGATTTGGGTAAACCATCAGCTGCAAACAACTGACGGTAGTGCGGAAATAAACAAGGACTACCTGCACTATGTTCTAGTATCCATAAAGATTCTATATAGGCAATATGTCCCAAATGCCAACCCACAGGACTAAAATCAGGATGAGGTTGATTGCAGAATGTTGCTGCATTCATCCCCGCAAATAATGTTAAGGTTTTGGTACGACATTCATCTAAAGCAACAGTAATAGAATCTTTGACGCTAGATTTTTTCAACTTGGATATCACAGTCTTCTCCCACAGTGATAATGCTATTTTCTGGGCAACCAGTCCAGTTACCTGCAAATAATGGTTCAGAAGCAATGATGACAGAATTAGGGAAAGTTAAATCATCTCTGAGCCAATAAAGAGACGGTGCAGGTGCAGAGGTTGAAAAACGAGAGGCTATTAAGCGTTTTCCATCACTAAAAACTGTATTTGCAGAAGCTTCAACTTGATAGCGTTTTGCCATTTCTCCCAAGGCTAATAAAGTTGTGCGTAAAGCATACTCTGGGGGGCGATGTTTGTTCAATTGGATTTGAGAAAGCAATAATGCAAAAATATGTTCAGAATCTGTATTGCCGTTGATTTGTTCGTAAAAATTAGGGATTAAAGTGCTGCGGATTTTTCGGTGTAAGGTTTGACGAAATTTCTCAATGCGTCCATTGTGAATAAATAAGGTTTGTTGATGATTAAATGGCTGACAATTAGCAAAATCTAATGCTTGTCCTGGTGTAGCACTGCGAACATAAGCTAGTACACATTTAGATTCTACATAACGGCTAAGACTAGGTAAATTAATATCATTCCAAATTGGTAGTGTATTTTTATATATAAATGGATCAGTATTTTTTTGGCTATGATACCAACCCACACCAAAGCCATCTGCATTTAATAAACCAGAAGTCATTTCCCTTGGTTGGTAACTTTGGACTATTAATGAGTGTTCTGGTTTATACAGAAGATGATCTAGAGAAATAGGTGAACCAAGATAAGCAAGTAGACGGCACATAATGACAGCATTTGCTCCTAATTGCTTTCATAGGATAAGCCTTATTTCTGAGAATTTCATTAAATTGAGCGCAGAGTGCTGTTAGTGTCTGGCGATCGCCTACGGTGGAGCGGAGCATCGTCGCCTACGGTGGGTGGAACGCCATTAAATCAAAGATGCTAGGATATCGCCAAGTGATATAGCGTAAGAAAAGGAAGTTAGCATCATGGTTGCTTCTCCTCAAGAAAATTACCTCACACCAGCAGAATACCTGCAACTAGAGGAACACAGCCAAGAAAAACAAGAATATATTGATGGCTACATCTACGCAATGGCCGGCGCAAGTGACCCCCACGTTACTATTGCAGGAAATCTATTTGCGCTTTTACGGACTCATGTCCGTGGTTCTGGTTGTCGTGTTTACATTGCTGACATGAAAGCGCGAATTGAGTCTTTAAATCGTTTTTACTATCCTGATGTAATGGTGACTTGTGACCAACGCGACCAAGAAACACCGACTTATAAAAAATTTCCCTGTTTAATCGTGGAAGTTTTATCTAATTCCACTGAGGCTTTTGACCGAGGTGATAAATTCGCTGATTATCAAGCCTTGGAAAGTTTACAAGAGTATGTTCTAATTAATACCAAGCGTCAACGTGTCGAGTGTTTCCGACGCAATGAGCAAAGATTTTGGATTTTGCAATCATACACTCCAGCACAGGAATCATTTTGTCTCAACAGTGTTAATTTTGAGGGGACAATGGCTGCACTGTATGAAGATGTGGTTTTTGAGAGTTAACCTGTTCTTAAAAAAGTGAGGTATCCTTGCTCATTATTTAGTAAACTAATTAACTATTAATGGCTTCAATGCTTCCTAAGTTTAGGGAAGCATAGAAAGAAGTAGGGATATTGATTAAACAAAAGTTATGCCGCTTATAGTTCAGAAATTCGGTGGTACATCTGTCGGTTCAGTCGAACGCATCCAAGCTGTAGCCCAGCGTATCTATAAAACTGTCAAAGCAGGAAACTCTCTGGTGGTAGTGGTTTCAGCAATGGGAAAAACCACCGATGGACTCGTTAAGCTAGCCAATGACATTTCTCCTAATCCTAGCCGTCGGGAAATGGATATGCTGCTGTCTACAGGGGAGCAAGTGACTATTGCTTTGCTGAGTATGGCGTTGCAGGAACTTGGACAACCAGCGATTTCTATGACTGGCGCACAGGTAGGAATTGTCACCGAAGCTGAACACACCCGCGCCCGAATTTTGCAGATTGAAACAGAACGAGTGATGCGTCACCTTAATGATGGTAAGGTCGTTGTTGTGGCTGGGTTTCAAGGTATTTCTAGCAATGGTGAGTTAGAAATTACGACTTTGGGACGTGGTGGTTCTGATACTTCGGCGGTAGCTTTAGCAGCTGCATTACAAGCTAACTTTTGTGAAATTTATACCGACGTACCAGGAATTTTAACTACAGACCCCCGTCTAGTTCCTGAAGCGCAGTTAATGGATGAAATCACTAGCAATGAAATGCTGGAACTGGCGAGTTTAGGGGCAAAAGTATTACATCCCCGTGCTGTGGAAATTGCCCGTAACTACTGTGTACCTCTGGTAGTTAGGTCAAGTTGGACGGATGACCCTGGGACTTGGGTGACAACTCCTCAAAATCAAGGGCGATCGCTGATTAATTTAGAAATTGCCCGTCCTGTAGATGCGGTAGAATTTGACACCGACCAAGCCAGGGTGGCTTTGTTGCGTATACCCGATAAACCAGGAGTAGCAGCTAAGTTGTTTGGCGAAATTTCCCGCCAACAAGTAGATGTAGATTTAATTATTCAATCGATACATGAAGGTAATACTAATGACATTGCTTTCACTGTCAGAACACCTATACTCAAACGAGCCGAAGCCGTAGCCTCGGCGATCGCCCCAGCTTTGCGAAATCCATCTCACCCCAACACTGACGAGGCTGAGGTGATGGTAGAACAAGACATTGCCAAAGTTAGTATTTCTGGCGCAGGAATGATAGGCCGTCCTGGAGTAGCCGCAAAGATGTTCGCCACCCTAGCCGCAGCCGGGGTAAACATCCAAATGATTTCCACCAGCGAAGTCAAAGTTAGTTGTGTAATTGATGCGAGTGATGGCGATCGCGCTGTGGCTGCATTATGTCAAGCTTTTGAGATAGTAGCCTCCCCGGCTTCTCCTGCTTCCCCTGCTTCCCTACTTTCCTCTCATCCCCCCGTGCGCGGTGTGGCTTTAGACTTGAAACAAGCCCGTTTAGCGATTCGCCAAGTCCCCGATCGTCCGGGAATGTCCGCTAAACTGTTTGGTATTTTGGCACAGCACAACATCAGCGTAGACATGATTATTCAATCTCAACGCTGTCGGGTAATTGATGGTGTAGCCAGACGAGATATAGCGTTTACAGTCCCCCTGATGGATGGAGAAACCGCCCAAAAATTACTCACGGAAGTAGCAACAGATTTAGGATGGGGCGATGTAGTTTTAGATAGTGCGATCGCTAAAGTTAGTATTGTGGGTGCAGGTATGGTAGGACAACCAGGTGTAGCAGCCAAAATGTTTGATGCGTTAGCTAAACACCAAATTAATATTCAAATGATCGCTACCTCAGAGATTAAAATTAGCTGTGTCGTAGACCAAGAACAAGGTGTACAGGCTTTGCAAGTTATTCACGCCGCTTTTGATTTGGCTGGTAGCGAGAAATTTGTTGTACCTGCGTAGTGAGTGCTGAGTTTTGAGTGCTGAGTGCTGAGTAGGGAGTAGAGAGTAGGGAGTTAAATCAGTCATCAGTTATCAAGTGACTGATAACTGATAACTAATGATGCCCAATCACAACGCAGGATTTTCATATAACAATAAAGATAGGAAAAAATCTGTCATAAAAATTGCTACCCAAGTAGTAACAACTGCTGTCGTGGCGGATTCTCCTACTTCTTTCGCGCCGCCTCTAGTAGTTAGTCCCCAACTACAGCCGTTAATAGAAACTATAGCTCCAAAAATTAACCCTTTCAGTAAAATAGTAAATACGTCTGATGTGTCTAGAAAGTCTCTAACTGATTCTAAAAATATTTCTGGAGGAATTTTGTAAAATTGTGCAGCTGCAAACATGCCTCCAGCGATGCCCATAATTAAAGCAAAAATCATCATGATGGGCATCATCAAACAGCAGGCAATTACTCTTGGTAAAACTAAATAATCAATAGGGTTAGTCTTGAGCATATACAGCGCATCAATTTGCTCGGTGACACGCATTGCACCTATTTCGGCGGCGAACGCAGAACCTACTTGTCCGGCAATAATACTTGCTGTCAAAATAGGGGCTAATTCCCGGCAAAAAGCTAAAGCAAACGCACCTCCTACGGTACTGACAGCACCAAATTTTACTAATTCTCTAGCTGTTTGAATAGTAAAAATCATGCCTGAAAAAACACTGACTAACAAAACTGGAGATATGGAAGCAGGCCCCGCAGTCACCATATGTTCTAGAATTTTACGGTAGTAAGTTTTTCCTTGGATTAAATGTAGGCAGACTTGACCAAAAAGTAGCACCGTGGCCAAACAACGCACAATCCATAATTGATCTAAATTTTTTTTTGGTTGCAATTTTACCACCCGGTTTAATTCGTAATTCGTAATTCGTAATTCGTAATTCCCTATAAAATGTTTATGTGTATCTATGCTCTGAACTACTACACTAATTTAATTGTCTCAGGAATAAAGTAGGGTAGTTGATTAATGAAATAATATTATATCTAGATTTTGAGATTGTTATTTTTAGGCTTATTTTTAAGAGTTAATTTCACTACCTAAGCATTTCTTCTAAAGCAAAAACCCCTGTTTAGCAAATAAACAAGGGTTTTGGTTATGATAAATGATTTAGCTGCTATCCAAAAATCACTGATAATTAAGTGTGGAATATCACGGTTAGTAGAGGCAAAAATGCTAAGAGGAAAGTGTGCCAAGATTGTAATTTAACTTCTGGGGTTGGCTTTGGTGGTGTTAGTAAAGCTTCAATTCTCTGTTCTAAGCGTAGCTTGCCGCCATAGGCATCGCCTACACTATCACCCAAAGCGGCACAACAAATGTCTGATTGAGCAAATACAGAACCATTACTGACTACTAATAACAGAGATTCTGCCAACAATAAAGGGTCTACTTGGGATGCAGCGTAACTATCAGCGCGTAATTCTCGCAATACTAAAAGTTCTTGCCACAAAGGTTCTGTGTTGGGTAGCCAAGCGGTGCAGGTACGTATCCAACCCAGCCAGAAGAACCAAAACGTGTCTCTGTAATAATGATGTCCTTGTTCGTGTGCTAAGACGCTTTCTACATGGTCTGGAGAGAGGGTTTGTAATAATCCTTGACTCACTACTAATTCTGGTTGCCAAAAACCAATTTGACCTGCAAATAAAGCTTCTGTGTTCATGAGTCTGACTTGTGTACCCTCAAAATCTACGACAGGACAATCACGGGCTGATTGTAGCGATCGCCAACCTTGGTAAGCTAGTGTGAGGCACAATCCAGAGAATACAGTCAGGACAACTAAAGCGAGAGAATAGCTCAACCAACCTGTATACATCCCGCCCATTTGGCCTTGCGGCCCCATACACAGCACCGCGATCGCTGTCATAAAAATTAGCAAAGGCGGGAAGAGAAACAGAAATAGCGATCGCCGCCAGCGCACATCCCAACTACCTAGGGTAGGAGTCCAAGAACAGCGCAATATCCCTGCGACTATCACAGTAATCAAAATCATGATTAGGTGCATTATTGTTCCTCCCTGGCTTGGCGTGCGGCTTGAATACGTTTAGCGATCGCTTCGATTTGCTCGCTGGCTGCTTCATCCAGACTATCAGCAAAAGCAGCTACTACGTCAGGATTACCTACAGCCAGAAATCGCTGTAATTGTTCATGAGCTTTAATTACCTGTGCCTGCTGCTTTGTCAGTAAAGGCCGCCAATAGAACGCTTTACCTTTTTTATCACAAACTAGCCAACCTTTATCGGTGAGGCGACGCAACACCGTAGTCACAGACGTGTAAGCTAACTCGCGGTTAGGGTCAGCCAAAATGCGATCGTGAACATCTTTGACGGTGACTGAACCTAATTCCCAGATGATATTTAATATCTCTGCTTCTAAAGGGCCTAAAGACAGTTGTTTAGGATGATAGTCGGGTAAAGGGGCCATAGGGATTGGGGACAATAAAAGTCAAAAGTCAAAAGTCAAAATTTTAGAATTTCTGGGGGAATAGCTTTCCCCGTATTGTTTTAGAATATCTGGTTTAGACGCAAACTCTAGCAACTTTAAATCATTCGTTAATATCTGACGAGAGAATGAAAATCTCTCTTTCCTAATCCCCAATCACTCACAATAATCAATACTCTTGCCTAACCATTAAGAAATACTCGGACATTAAGTGTCATCATTGTGATCACGAGCAATTAGAATTAATCTCGGCAATAGTTATTGAGAGCAGGTTTATCCCCAGCGTGAAGCTATTTGTATACCATACCCCGGAACTAACTCCAACGGACAAAGCCCCAGACTGCGCGATCGCAGTCGATGTTTTGCGAGCTACTAGCACTATAGCAACTGTCCTCTCTTCTGGGGGCGAAGCTGTACAAGTCTTTAGCAATTTAGATCAACTCATCTCTGTGAGTGAACAATGGCCAGCACAAAAACGGCTGCGAGCTGGAGAACGAGGCGGTGGTAAAGTCCCTGGGTTTGAATTAGGTAATTCACCCCTCGATTGCACACCTGAACTCGTGGAAGGACGGCGTTTGTTTATTAGTACCACCAATGGGACTCGCGCTTTAAAACGAATAGAGGAATCAGCCACTGTGCTGACAGCCGCTTTCATTAACCGCGCCGCAGTTGTAGAGTACCTGATGGAGAAGCAACCGGAAACAGTTTGGATTGTCGGTTCTGGTTGGGAAGGCAGTTTTTCCTTGGAAGATACAGCCTGTGCAGGTGCGATCGCTCATAGTGTCATCGAAAAATCCCAATTACCGCCAGAAGAATTAGCTGGTAACGATGAAGTTATTAGTGCGATCGCTCTATACTCCCAGTGGGAAAATAACCTATTGGGTTTATTCCACCACGCTAGTCACGGTAAACGACTGTTACGCCTGGAATGCCATGAAGACTTGAAATATTGTTCCCAAACCGATATTTTAGCTGTTCTGCCCACACAGCAAGAACCAGGAGTGTTTAAAAGTAAAATTTAAATATGCAAAATAAATAACCGCAAAAATTTCTTGCTCTGTAGTTCGTAATTTGACGTGAGTTCGACGACTTTTAAACACCCCTCTCCAAAGACCTACCGTGTATACACATCTATATGCTAAGTGCAAAATGTGGTTTGATCCCCCTAAATCCCCCTTAAAAAGGGGGGTTAGGGGGGATCAGAATGATACGGCATAAGGTTATCAGACTTGTGTATACACCGTAGCTCCAAAGACGCGGAGAGGTACTCTCCCCTGCGGGTTCGCGGTAGCGTCTGTCTACGACACGCTACGCGTTCGCGTTAGCGTCCTGCAGGGAACGTAAAAGAAGCAAGCTAGATCGAGGGGTTTTCCAGATTCCGTGAAAAGTCAGGTTAATAGACAGGTGATTGGTGACAGACTTAGGTTGGGAAGCCACCGCCTTGGACGGCTCTCCCGGCTTGGGGCGAGTGGCGTTTAATGGAAGGAAACCTAATACCAAGATAGATCCATGTTGAGTTTCCTCGATCGATGTTGGGTTGCGCTTAACCTACATCTAATGCACAAATTTAGCCTTGACACGCTACTACATTTATTGAGTAATTTATTTTTTGTTAATCCTTGACTTGCAATTGACACAGCAATAAAGCAAACCATTGTTTTGCATCAGTCCAGGTTTGGATAGGAACTAAACCCTTGGTTGTCAGTTGCTGTTGGATAGTGTTGAGATTGAATTTGCGAGAGATTTCAGTGAAGATAGTTTCACCTTGGGCAAAATTAACGGTGAGATTGAGAGATTTTAATTGTACGGTTTGCGATCGCACACTTTTTAAGTGCATCTCAATTTGATTTTTGGTTTCGTTATAAAATGCCCAGTGTTCAAACTGTGTCGTGTCAAAATCTCCTTCAAACCGCCTATTCAAATGATCTAGCATATTCAGGTTAAAGGCTGCGCTGACTCCTTGGCTGTCATCGTAAGCAGGTTCTAAAATCTCCTTGGACTTGTGTAAATCTATCCCCAACAAGAAATACTCACCAGGTTGCAAAGCGTTGATAATTTGGGAAAAGAAAACATCACACTCATGAGGGTTAAGATTCCCTAACGAACTACCAATAAAACCAATCATCCGAGTAGGTGACTGAGTTGGGGGGAGTTTTGCCAAAGCTAATTCATAAGTTCCAGCCAGTGCATAAACTTGCAGGGAAGGATAATCCTTTAATAAATTTCTCGCACTACTTTCCAACATCCCTGCACTAACATCTATAGGTAAATAGCGCAAAGGATAGTTTAGTTGTCGATAAGCATCTAGTAAAATCCTGGTTTTGGTAGAACTACCACTACCAAGTTCTACCAATTCGCAAGCCCCAGTTATCTTGACGATTTCACCAGCATACTCTTGCAAAATCGCGGTTTCTGTGCGTGTAAGGTAATATTCTGGTAACTCACAGATTTGCTCGAATAATTCAGAACCACGGTCATCATAAAAATAATATGCTGGTAAAGATTTGGGAAATTGAGTTAATCCCTTGACTACATCACTTCCTGCGCTAGATGAAACTATTTTGGTTGCTTCTACCAAACGCTGTATCTGCAAACGTTCTTCAATACTTTTGTGGGAAGTATTCTTGTTGCTAACAGCTTCAGATATTGACATTGAACCTCCGCATACTTTTGATACTAAATTGCTTTTGATGACAAAGCTTTATTCTAATCAGTGAAACACCAAGCCATAGCTCATAACATCACGCCTCAGCCAGATGAATACAAAAGCATAGCTATTTTTACTGATTTTTCCATTAAAACAGCATTAAATATTTATTAATGAGGATGCACGAGTGTAGGGGAGATAAGGGAGAGAATAACTATTGACTATTGATATGGGTTCAATAGAGTATATTGGCTCTCCTCAAGGGCATTTGTCTGGGGCGTGGATTCAGTTAATAAACGGTAGCTTTTGCTTGAATTCAGGGTAAATTGATTATATTTGATGACCAATTGCCCCCGCAAAGCGCGTAGCTAAGTTGATAATGTCTTGTTTGCGAGCAATTTGCTTAAACCATTGTTGGGGTATACCTTCCACCCCATAGTAAATGCCTGCTAAACCCCCTGTCACCGCCGCAGTGGTATCGGTATGTCTTCCTAAGTTGACAGCTTTTAGTACCGCCTCTGCATAAGTGGAACTATTTAACAAGCACCAGAGGGAGGCTTCTAGGGTATCAATTACATAGCCACCAGAATTAATCTCTGCTATTGGTAACTTGGCAATTTCACCCCTGAAGATGCGCTGAAAATAAGGTTGTTCTGGAAGATATTCATCTGCTGCATAAACTCTTTGGATATTTTCTAATCCTTTTAAATAGGCTGTCTGGGGATTCGCACCTTTGAGCAGTTCCACGGCAATACTAATATAAATGCCGCAGGCCATTTGCGATCGCAGATGAGCATGGGTAATACTAGAAACTTGATGTACCCTTGTAATTAACTCCTGTAAAGCTAAACTTCGATGACAATAAGCCATTGGCAAAATTCTCATCAAAGAACCATTACCATTGCTCATTTCACTAGTTCCTCCAGCTTCTAAAGGTGGAACTCCCTGCTTGAGACGCATAATCACTGCATGAGTGCTTTCACCGATGCCAAATATTTCGCCACGAGGTGTCCAGTAAGCCGTTTTATACCAACGGCAAAAAGAATCCGCGATCGCATTTATTGAATAACCTCTACACAGGCTTTCTGCCAGGCAAAATGTGAGTGAACTATCATCAGACCATGTTCCTGGAGGTTGATTCCATGTCCCGTAACCCAGCATCTTTGTGACTGGAGATTGAGCTAAGTCGGCGCGGCTAGTGAACTCCACCGGTACACCCAACGCATCACCGACACACAAACCCATCAAACCAGATAACGTTTTTGTAGCGGTTAGCATTTATTAAATCTCCATGCAAACTACTCAAAATTAACTTTATAGATTTCTTGTAGAGATGATTGAAGTAACTGCTACAGCTAGCTTGTTCTTTCTATATGAATAGTCACAAAATAGGATTTAATAAACAAGTTTATTCCTTCAGATTGTGCCAGTTTTTAAAGTGCATATTCCCTATTTTTAATACAGAAATTCGTAAAAATATCTGGAACATATTTGACATATCTTTCGACTTTAAAAGTAAAAGGAAACACTAGAAAATTTACTCAAGATTATGAAAAATATACTCAAGTCTCTAGTAACAATCTCTGCATTTTCTTCCGTAATTATGACTGGTTTCGTAGTTAATGCTGGTCAAGCTGCGGCTGAACCTCAAAAAGGTACTGATGCTATTTATGTTGGTGCTGGTATCGCCGCAGGTGTTACCAATGGTGGACAAAATAATGATGCTGCTAACTTTGGCGGTAATCTTACAGGACGCGTCAAACTAGGCAATACCCCATTTTCTGCACGGGGTAACGTACTTTGGAATGACGAGACAACGGCAATTATTCCAGAGGTTTCCTTTGATGTGCCTATTGCCAATCGCACCAACGCCTTTGTAACTGGTGGTTACTCCTTTGTGGAAAAAAATGGCTTACCAAGTCCTTTAGGCAATAGAGAATCTGTAGTATTGGGTGCAGGGGTTGAATCTGAAGTGGCTAACAACTTCCTGGTTTACACCAATGCCAAAGTCGGATTGCGTGCTTACCAAGATAGCCCCGCGTCTGCTGTCAGCATCAATGGTGGTATCGGTTATCGGTTTAGATAGGTGACAGGTGACAGGGGACAGGTGACAGGGGACAGGTGACAGGTGACAGGGGACAGGTGACAGGTGACAGGGGAAGCAGGCGGAGAAAAATCCAATTCCCAATGCCCAATTTGAACACTTTTTGCGGTAGTATATATTTAACTCAGCACTAAAAACTCAGAAACGTCAAAAGCTGGTTTGATGAGGTGTTTAATCACTGAATAAAACCAGCTTTTTGTCGTGTTAAGATAGAGATATTCTGCACATTTCCGACCGGATTACCGGGAATAGCCAGACGCAGCAATGCTGCTAACAGGCTAATTCGGCAATTACCGATGCCTTATTGAGAATACTATAGAACTCTGATGGTTAAATCTGCTCCTTCCCCTCTCGCTAGCCGCAAGCCTTCCAAAGTAGAAGGGCTGAAAGAAAACAGTAATTTTTTACGTGAACCTGTAGCAACGCAGATACTTGAGGATACTACTCATTTCAGCGAAGACGCAGTACAAATTCTCAAGTTTCACGGTTCTTATCAACAGGATAACCGCGATAACCGCGTTAAGGGACAGGAGAAAGATTACCAGTTTATGCTGCGGACAAAAAACCCTGGTGGGTTAGTACCGCCGCAACTCTACCTGGCTTTAGACAAGCTAGCTGATGAATATGGCAATCACACTTTGCGGGCAACGACTCGTCAAGGTTTTCAACTGCATGGTATTTTAAAGAAAAATCTGAAAGCAGCGATCGCTACAATAGTTAAAAATCTCGGTTCAACTTTGGGTGCTTGTGGCGACATCAACCGCAACGTCATGTCCCCCCCTGCTCCTTTCAAAAATCGCCCTGAATATCAGTATGCTTGGGAATATGCCCAAAATATTGCGGACTTACTCTCACCCCAAACTGGTGCTTATTACGAAATCTGGCTAGATGGGGAAAAAGCCATCAGTGCTGAAGAGAGTCCAGAAGTTAAAGCAGCCAGACAGAGCAATGGCAATGGCACAATAATTCATGACACCGAAGAACCTATCTACGGCACATACTATATGCCGCGTAAGTTCAAGGTGAGTGTGACAGTACCGGGAGATAATTCGATTGATTTATATTCCCAAGATTTAACTCTAGTAGTCATTACTGACCACCAAGACAACCTGGAAGGATTTAATATCTTTGCTGGTGGTGGCTTAGGTAGAACCCACAACAAAGAAGAAACCTTCGCCAGAATTGCAGACCCCATCGGCTATGTTGCTAAGGCAGACGTGTATGATGCGGTAAAAGCGATTGTTGCCACACAGAGAGATTATGGCGATCGCACTGACCGCAGACACGCTAGGTTAAAATACTTAATTAATGATTGGGGTGTCGATAAATTCCGCGCCAAGGTTGAAGAATATTTTGGCAAACCCCTCGCACCTTTCCAAGAATTACCAGAGTTTAAATATCATGATTTCCTGGGTTGGCAAGAACAAGGCGATGGCAAACTATTTTTAGGTATTTCTATTGATAACGGTCGGGTAAAAGACGAAGGCTCGTTTCAACTGAAAACCGCCCTGCGGGAAATTGTCGAGCAATTTAACTTACCCATCCGCCTCACAGGTAACCAAAACCTGATTTTCTACGAAATTGCCCCAGAAAACAAACCCGCAATTCAAGCAATTCTCGACCGTTGCGGCATAGTTTCCGACCCCAACACCATCGACCCTCTAGTCCGTTATGCGATGGCTTGTCCCGCTTTACCTACTTGTGGTTTGGCTATTACCGAGTCAGAACGGACTATACCCAGCATTCTCGAACGGATTCGCGCTTTATTAGATAAACTTGGTTTACAAAATGAACATTTTGTGGTGCGGATGACTGGCTGCCCCAATGGTTGCGCCCGTCCCTACATGGCGGAATTAGGCTTTGTTGGTAGTGCGCCGGAAAGTTATCAAGTTTGGTTAGGTGGTTCACCCAATCAGATACGCCTAGCACAGCCTTATGTAGAACGCTTGCACCACAATGACATAGAAAGCTTCCTAGAGCCAATTTTTGTCTACTTCAAAAAATCGCGGACACCTGGAGAAAGCTTTGGGGATTTTTGCGATCGCGTCGGCTTTGATGCTATTCGTGAATTTACCGCCCAGTATGAGCCAGAAGCAGAATCAGTCACCGCTAAGTCTCGCAAGTCACGGTATCGCGTCAGCTTGCATGATGATCTTTACAGCAAAGTTAAAGCCACAGCTACTAGCCAAGGTAGATCAATGACTGAGTTAGTCAAAGAGGCGTTGGAAACTTACTTCCAAACTCTTTCATAGCTTGTTGGTTCTGAACAGAAAAGACAGGAAAAAGGGAAATGTAAGATTCCCCCACCCCACCATATCTGTAATTAACAGGACTTACGCAACTGGCATATTAGTAGGGTGCGTCTAGATATCAAAAATCTGTTTATTGACAGGATTTGATAGTCTGACGCACCCTACAAGACTAAAATTGATAAATAAGAGAGAAAATTTTAAGAAAATTTGATTAATGTGAAAATATATTTATAGTGAAAAACCCAGTTTATCCGACTACAGAGCAGACAATAACGTGTTTTATTCTTAGCCAGAATGTTACGAGTTTATTTTTGCCGATTTTTATAGTCCGAATCGATGAACGCACTGGCAACATTTACATTCTAGCTGGAGAAGAAACAGGTATCTTGATTACACGCGATGGAAAATGGAGATACGAAGAATGACCAAACCCGACTTTGCAGCAATGAGTAAGTCCGAGTTAAAAGCTTATCTTTTAAAACATCGCAACGATAAAGAAGCTTTTCATGCCTTGATGGATAAAATTGCATCTGAACCTAATCAAACATTTTATACAGTTGAGGAAGTTGGCAAACTACAAGAACTAATCGAAGATAGAAGACGTTTACAAGGCAATAGCTAGTCTTTTTCACGGTGTTTTTGTGTGCATCGGCGGTTTAAAATCTCATGGCTCAACTACAACGAATTGCGATCGCACCCTCCCAACTCCAAGAACATCAAATTTTACTCACACCACAGCAACAACATTACTTAAAGCGGGTGTTGCGTTTAGGTGAAGGTGAGCAATTTATTGCTATGGATGGACTGGGTAAATGGTGGTTGGCTCAGATAACTGGAGAACACGCAAAGGTTTTAAAACCGCTAATTGTTGAGACTGAGTTACCTGTAGCCATTACTTTAATCATGGCTTTACCCAAAGGTAGCGGCTTTGATGAAGTGGTGCGGAGTTGTACTGAATTAGGCGTAGCCTGTATTGCTCCGGTGTTGAGCGATCGCACTTTATTAAATCCTAGTCCGCAAAAGCTGGAACGTTGGCGACGCATTGCAGCCGAAGCCGCAGAACAATCAGAGCGTGCTTTTGTCCCAACAATTTTAGAACCTGTAACATTTAAAGATGCTGTAACTAATAGCACAGCTAGTCACCGCTATATTTGTGAAGCGCGTGGTGAGTATAGCCATCTTCAAAGCGTAATTACCAAGATTGCGGGAGATGTTGTCATAGCTACCGGGCCAGAAGGAGGATGGACAGATAGAGAAATTGAGGAAGCGATCGCCGCAGGATTTCAACCAGTATCTCTAGGTCGTCGTATCTTACGGGCAGTCACAGCACCCATAGTAGCATTATCCCTAATTTCCGCAGCTTGTGAAGTATAAATGTAGGTGATAGGGAACAGGGGACAGGGGACAGTAAAGAAGAATATCGCACTGTACTAGTCAGATTTATCTGACTTTTGCTATTAGCCAAGAACTTGATTTTTTGGCGGACTGAAAAGCTGGTGCAAGATATAACCCATCCTTAAAACCCAAACAGACTACATCTGAATTTCTTAATTTTGCCATGATTGAGCAAGTAGCGATCGCCTTTGAGCATAAAGACTATCAAACAGCAGCCAAATTACTCAAACCACTGCTAATCGAATCCCCGGATAATCCTTGGGTGGTATTTTATCTCGCCAGACTACACGAAGTTTCAGGAAAACACCGGGATGCGGAAAAAGTTTATCGGCGATTGTTGTTAATCACAACCAATAATAGGATTGTCACCCAAGCACGGCAAGCTTTGCAAAGACTGCAAGAAATTCAAAAAGAAGAAAAACAACGCGCGATCGCTCAAGCCACAGCCGAATCCAGCAATACTGAACTGGGAGTATTAATATTAGAACCTCTCAGCAACGAACAAAAAACCCAACTAGCAGCCAAATTTGCCCAAATTATGCAGCTAGATCCCTACACTGCAAAGTTAATACTTCCTAGCCGCACCTGGAAGTATTACCGCACCGGGAGAATTGGTGAACTCAAGTTTTACGGAATGCAGCTACAGCAAGCTGGTATCCCTTGCTTTTGGACAACCATCAAAGCGATTGAACAAATACAAGTTTTCCAAGTGCAGTATTTCCCAGAAATGCAGTCAAAAGCTACCGTTATTTGCTCAAACCAAGCAAACCAAGTTGGTTCACTCACCTTTGATTGGTCAGAAGTCACAGCGCAAGTTCTCGGACTATTACCTATTTTTGAGGAAGTTGTAGATATAAACGCACATCGCCAACTAGAGCGCAAAATTCAAACCCAAGACTATGCTCAATTTTGTGATTTACACTTACCAGAGAGACGCTGTATTTTGCGACTGTGCGATCGCCTACGGCGGGCGCAACGCCATCGCAGTTATGATTTTCAACAAGCTTTAGAAATTACCCCCTCAGCTAGTCAAAATACCATGAGAATCAACTGGAATAATTTACTAGACTTGCTGACGCAGTATCTACCACAAGTCAAACGTTGGTCAGACTTTACACCATTTGCACAGACAGTCCTAGAGCAAACAGAAATGCTGGGTAACATTCAGTCTCACATTCACCTGTTTCGCAGGGAGAAGACCTATTGGGACCCAGCATTTCATTTATATAGTGGACTGATATTTAACAAAGACATGGCAAAAGACCATTAGTATTGGTAATTAGCTCTTTTCCCCGTCCTCTAACCTGTCACCTGTCACCTTCAATACTTAGCCAGGAGTTTTTACTTGACGCGCCATGTCTAGATAAGTATTCATATTCGCGCCTGGACGACGACGACCATTTGAGCTACTAAAGGTAGGGATTAGGTACTTGGGTGCAAATGTGGTTTCAGTTGGTGTAGCGGGTTTAGTGCTAGCAGCTGGTACTGGGACTGGTGCTGGTTCAGTTGGAGCAGCTTTACCATTCTGAGAAGCTTCTTTCTTAGCTGCTTTGACAGGCGTAGGTGATGGCTCTGGTTGCGGTGCTTCTGCTGCGGCTTTTGTACCGTTGGATTTTTCTACTGCTGGTTTAGTCTTAGTCTCAGCAACTGGTGCTGAACCTGTACCAGTTTCTTCTAGTTGTAAGTAGTAGCCACCATTTTTCTTGCCAGGTAATAGCCCGGTAACGAAACTTAGGATGCCAGCGATTAGTTTTTTGATAAAACCGAACATGGGATATTTCTCCTGAATTCTATACTTGTAAAATTTGACCGCAATATTAATAATTACGTCACAATGCTACGTTTTGTGATGGTCAGCTATTTATGATCGAACTTGATTGATTTGATTTCAATCAGATGTAAAGCTACATTTACAAGAGTCTCAAGTTTTGTTTAGCCGCACTGTGCAATATGTAAACACTGAAGACTAATTATTAAATTTTACCCTAATCTAAAGCAAGATTCTGAAAGCTTGCTTAACAAAAATTAACATAGGGTTCTCTAATAGTTATCTATTGTCATCAGTAATAGTTATTTGATCAAGGGTCTTGTTGCTAGCATTGCACTCTCCTTGTACTTTGTGATAAGAATTTTTACTGGCTGGGTTAGGCAATGTTAAGATCGACTGTGCCTGCAATTGCTCTTTGACCCCGGAGAGTAATGTCAACCTGCAAGTTGCTCAGTGCATACATCATAGAGTGCGGATTGATCCTAGAACCAGTAGAGGTTGACTCAAAAAGTAAGCTTAAGAGGTATGTAACATTTTTTGCATAGTAAATAATGCTAATCTTTTAACAAGATATTAAAGTATCTAACCTTCCTAAGACTGTCATATCTTCTGCATCTAGCTCTAGTGGTGTCCCACTCCGAATTAGTTCTGCAAAATCTTCGTTAGGAACCATGATAGTTAGTGTATACAAACGAGTATTACCCGTATTTTTAATCAAATGAGTTCCGGTAGGAGGTACTAATAAACTATCTCCAGCTTTAATGGCAACTTTTTTACCATCACACATAGCGATACCTTCTCCTTTCAAGACGAAAAACATTTCTAACGCCCATTGATGACGATTAGGTGGTGTTTGTCCACCAGGATCAAAAATTTCTACACAGCAAGTCAGAGAAGTATTAGCATTTGTGGAATCAAAGATAATTGCTAACCGATTGGTGTCATGGGGGCTGATGCGGTAGACTTGATAATCTTTGGGAGACTTAATTACAGGAATTACACAACGAGTAGATTGCATTGATTATTCTCCTCCTGTTAGATCAGGATGATTTATGGCTGTTAAAATCGCTTGTGATTCAGTCAAAAACCCAAAACATTGTTTGACGTTATATAACGTTGCTAGCCAACAATAATCGGGAGAAGTCGTAGCTGTGCAGTCTTTAATTAAAATGCAGTCGTAGCCTAAAAAATTCGCATCACAAAGTGTTGTAAGTACACATTGATCTGCATTGACACCAGCAAAAAATAAAGTTGTTACTCCTAAATTCCGCAGGATGCTATCTAAAGGCGTATCCCAAAAACCACTCATGCGGTATTTATCCACACGAATATCTGCTGGTAATTGGGGGAGTTCGTCTACTACCGCCGCCGCCCAACTCCCTGCCATTAATACCTTAGCACCATTTTTCGGTAATGGATCACCCAAGCCCACACCATCGCCTGTGGGGTTGTAGACATGAAGTGAACTAGCACTGATATTGAGTAAGTCGGGACGATTTCCCCAATTTATCCAAATTACAGGCACATCAACGGCACGTAGTTCTGGGAGTAAACTATTTAAAGGTTCGATGGGTTGACGTGCAGGGGTCACATCCACGCCGATATGAGCCAACCAGCCATCAGGGTGACAGAAATCGTTTTGCATATCAATAACGAGGATGGCAGCTTTTGCCAAGTCTAGGCGCAGGGTTTTAGTTTCTGTTGATAAGATAATAGGTTGTGGGGTTTTTTCGGGACGAGTGATATCTGCGATCGCCTGATTCACCATCCAAGCATTTGGTAAAATTCCCAATGTCCGCAAAGACTGATTCATAATTTGAGTGCTGAGTTGTGTTAGCGGTAGCGCGGCGTTTAGCCGGTGCTGTTAGCGGTAGCGGGGCGTTTAGCCCGTGCTGAGTGCTGATGAGTTGTGGGGAGTGGGGAGTAGGGAGTAGGGAGTGCTGAGTTGTTAGTACAATTAATTTTACTTTTTACTCATTACTCATTACTCATTATTCATTACTCAGCACTCAGCACTCGTTACTCAGCACTGTATACATTTAATCCTTGCCCAATTTCATTTTGAGGTTTCTCAAATATCCGCCAAATCTCAATACCATAGTTAGCGCGACCACTAAAGAGAGTTTTTCCATTGGGATTGAATCTAATCGCTGTCACTTTGCTGGGATCTTGCTTTAAAGTGGCATTTACTTGATTTGTTCCCAGATTCCAAAGTTTTATCGTACCGTCGTAACTGCCGCTAGCCAGAGTTTTACCATTAGGAGTAAAGTCTAGGGAAACTATAGCTCCCGTATGTCCCTCCAGAATAGCGATCGCTTTTTCTGTCTCCAAATTCCACAATCTGATGGTCTTATCAACCCCAGTGCTAGCAACAATCTCTCCATTGGGACTAATCGCTACAGAAACTATCTCTTTGGTATGACCTGTTAGGGTTTTGCTTACTTTGCCTGTACTCAAATTCCATACCTTGATAGTCTTATCCCAACTGCCACTGACAAGAGTTTTACTATCTGGACTAATAGCAATAGAGTTGACTATATTAGTGTGACCTGCCAAGGTTCTAATCACTTTTTTAGTTTGCAAATCCCAGAGTTTAATTGTGCTACCTTGTCCACTGGCGAGGATCTTACCATCGCGGCTGATGGCCAAGCTAGTCACTGGCAAAGAAGCTTCCTCTAAAGTAGCAATTTGTTTTCCTTGTTGTATATTCCATAATCTAATAGTTTTATCTCGACCACCACTAGCCAAGATTGCGCCATCTGGACTGAAAACAACAGACCAAACGAAATCAGAATGTCCTTTAAGGGTATGTATTACCTCGCTTCTATCCAAATCCCACAGTTTAATAGTATTATCACTGCTACCACTGGCCAGTGTTGTAGCATCAGCACTAATAGCAATGGTATTAACTTCCTCAGTATGGTCTTTGAGAGTCTTGGTAAGATAATTGTCAGCGCGGGAATTGGTATTGATTGTGGGATTGGTAGAAAGATCGTTCTTACCTAAACGAAATTGCCAAGACGCTATTCCCGCTCCTATTGCTAATAGCAGAACTGAAGCAACAAGCCAATATTTTTTGGTTTGTCTATCTATTAATTGTAAAATAGTTGATTGTGTTTGCGAAATTAGGGTTGGGGGAACTGAAACCGATAGTGGCGATCGCTGAGGAGTTAAATCTGCAATGACGGCATCTGCTGACTGATAACGTTCATGAAAATCTACTGCTAAGAGATGATCAAGCAGTTGAGCAAATTTCTTACTCACAGGGTGTTGCACATATTCTCGCCAGGATGCAACCCAACCATAACCATTCTGTATCCACAATTGAGAAGGAGAAATTCCACTCAGCAAATGAAAGGATGTTGCGCCTAAACTATACAAATCGCTAGTTGGATAAGCCTCACCCCCCTGCATCTGCTCTATGGGGGTATAGCCTTGTGAACCAATAGTTGTACCCTTTTGAGCCTGCACTGTGACACTCAGTTGTTTTGATGCGCCAAAATCAATTAATACTAATCTGCCATCTTTTTTACGGCGAATAATATTTTGTGGCTTAATATCCCGATGAATAACTCCTTGTTGATGAATAAATTTTAAGACTGGTAATAAATCAAGTAATAATTCCTTTATTTCATTTTCTTGATAAGTCAAACGCTGATTTAATTCTTGAGATAAGTTCTGACCATCGATAAATTCTTGTACTAAATATAAATTATTATCTTGTTCAAAATAGGCAAAAAGCTGGGGAATTTGGGAATTTTCTCCTAACTGTTGCAGTCGTATCGCCTCTTCTTTAAATAACTCAACAGCTTTTTTCAACGCCCAAGTACCCTGTACTCGCGGAGCAAGTTGTTTAACCACACATTGCTCATTTAGCTTATCTACATCTTCTGCCAAATAAGTTCTGCCAAACCCACCTTCATCAGATAGTAGATTTACTATCCGATAACGATTTCTAAGTAAACTTGTTAACTCTGTACCGCAAGCTTGGCAGTATTTTGTACCTTCAGTATTTAGAGGATTGGGGCAATCCGGATTTATACAGCAGATCATAGGGGGATATATTTTTTATATAGGACTTTTATGGGAAGGGGACAAATAACAGGGGACAGGGGGGACAGAGCAAGAAACCTTTTTTATTTTTGGTTGTGGGGTTTTCTCGTGATTAGCTGACTTGAAAAAGCTGGAGAATTAGGGGAGGTTGGGGGAGAAATTTCATCGGTTCTGGTGTACCCAGTTCCTGATGGTTACTGAAGATTTTTCACAAATCATTTAATATTTTCATATACTTGATAATTTTTTGTTTAAGCTAATACGTTAATAATTATGATAGTGTATCAAATAAATTAGTATAATTTTTAGTGATGAAAGAATTTAAAAGTTTATTGTGAAAACTGAAAGTTGTTACATCTATACCTTATAGAGCTTGACAAAAAATCTATTTTATGAATTTAAATCGATGTGTCCTCTATTCAGGTATATAAGACAAGTTAGATAGGGGAAGGTACGTAAAAATTTATCCCAATTGTTTTGGAAGTAGAAAGACGTAAATTCTGTTCTATATTTTAGGAGTGAGCAATGAAAAAGCAAGGCGATAAAAAAACTGCACATCAATTAAAGTCTCTGTTCATTTATGGCATGAGTTCTAGTCTCATCATATCGAGTTATATTCTGCCGATCAGTGCGGAAAATATTCAAGATAAAAGACAAGAATTTACAATTGCATCACTACCAATAGATGACCCAACTTTGAAGCAAGGAATCAATGAAATTAAAGTTCCTGATGCTCCTAAATCGCCAAAAAATGAAGCACCTATTAAACCTCCTATAAGCCCTAGCAATCAACCCAGTAACAGCGTATCCAATACTATTAATTCCAATAGCAGTAATACCTCCAGTAGTAACACTGCCAATAACAGCAGTAGTACGAACAATCGTCCTGCTAATAATAGCAGTAGTGCGAATAATCGCCCTGCCAATAACAGCAGCAGTGCGAACAATCGTCCTGCTAATAACAGCAGTAGTGCGAACAATCGTCCTGCTAATAATAGCAGTAGTGCGAACAATCGTCCTGCTAATAACAGCAGTAATACTGGGAGTTCTAGTAGAAATAACAGAGGTAATTCAAGTAATCGCAACCCAGTAATATCTACTAATAACTCATCCAAAGAACCTACATATAGAAACATTGATTTTGTAGATATTCCATTTGGAATATTATCACCAGGGGATTTTAAATCTGATGGCAGGTATTTCCATTTTTACCGATTTGAGGGGCAAGAAAATCAAGTAATTCAACTCAGACTTACAGGGAGTGTAGATAAACGTCGCACCAACAACTTGAGTTTACAACCCTATATGTTTTTATTAGATCCCGATAATAATGTGATCTTGCGAAGGGGCAGTTCAGATAAAAGTAAAAATATTAGGGATGCTTCGATATTTGCAAAACTGCCAGCGAAAGGTAATTATACCATCGCTGTTACTAGCCAAAACCCTGGAGATATAGGTCGTTATACATTAGCATTGAGAAATGATAGAGCTAGCTACATTGAAGATGAGTTTAATCAACTAACCGATACTAGCCCAACTCTCCAAAATGGCAACTCATATAATGTCACCAAGTTAGAAGGTAAAAAAGGCCAACTCATCAGTATTCGTGCAGATAGTGTCTTTGAAGATTTTTCTCCCTTTATAGTTTTGTTGGATGCGAAAGGGAAGGTAATATCTTCAGATAGTGACAGAGAAGGTCTATACAGCGCATTAATTGATCGCGCTAAATTACCTGATGATGGGACTTACTATGTGGTGGTATTTTCCAAAACTGCCACTAGACGTGGTAGATATCGATTAACTATTTTCTAATTTCCTTGGGAAATTGATCTAAATCGTAATTTCTGAAGCCAAGGTGGAAATATGATCTGGGAGCATACCGTGAATTTTACTATTCAAAACGTATTGATTGCCGCCGATCGCAGTTACAAAACTAAAGATGTGCAGATTATAGACGGTAAAATCGCGGCGATCGCACCCAATTTAGATGTAATCGGTACGGCGATTGACGGTGAGCATAAATTGTTACTCCCTGGTTTTATCAATGCTCACACCCATTCTTCTGAAAAGTGGCAACGGGGTGTGATTCCACCTTTACCTCTAGAATTATGGTTAGCACACCTATATGATTTTGCACCCCTAGACATAGAACAAGTTTATCTGAGTGCTTTGGGTACGGCTGTAGAAACTTTGATGTCTGGTGGTACGAGTGTAGTAGATCATCTGGTATTAATTCCTGGACAAGAGATAGAAACTATCACTAGTGCGGTTCGTGCTTATCAAGAAGTGGGGATACGGGCTTTCATCGCCCCTCTCATTCAAGATGAATCTCTCATGGCTGGGATACCGACGGGGGAATCAACCCAAACCCATGAACCGTTTTTTCGTTCCACAGCCGCAACTCTCGAAATCATCGAAGCCGCAATCCAACAGTTTCATCGTCCCGATGAGGGTGTGAGTATTTTAGTTGCCCCAACAGGGATACAATTGTGTAGCGATGTTTTATTTGAAGGGTGTATTGAATTAAGCGATCGCTATAATATTTGTCGTCACTCTCATTTACTCGAAACCAAAGCCCAAGAGAAACTCGCCCAAGAAAAATACGGTTGTACTGCTGTTGAACATCTTAAACGAATTGGTTACTTGAGCGATCGCACTTCCTTAGCTCATTGTGTCTGGTTGAATGATGCTGATATCGCCATCCTGGCAGAAACTCAATCTACCGTTGTACACAATCCCCTGAGTAATCTACGTTTAGGTAGCGGCATCGCCCCAATTTTAAAATATCAGCAAGCTGGGGTAAATGTAACCTTTGGTTGTGATGGTGCTTCTAGCAATGACTCCCAAGACTTATTAGAAGCCATCAAAATCGGTTCTATTCTGCACAACATTACAGATTTAGATTATCGCTACTGGATTACACCCCGAAAAGCCGTAGAAATGGCATCATTAGGCGGTGCAAAGGGGTTAAATATGGCAGATCAACTGGGGTCACTCACCGTTGGTAAACAAGCCGATTTAATGCTTTATGACCTCACTAATTTATCATTGCTACCCCGTACAGACCCCATTGGTCTATTAGTTTTAGGTCGTCCCACCAATGTAGTAGATAGTGCATGGGTGAATGGTAAGCAAATTATTGCCAATGGTAAAGTAACGACGATTAACGTTGATGAACTGCGGCAAGAATTATTTAACCGCAGTCAGTGGACTACTAAACCCCAGTCGCCAACCGTAGCAGAAATTGAGCCTCATTATCGTACAGTAATGGGTTTGTGAAAGACCTGTTGACATCTGAGTTGTGAGTGCTGAGTGCTGAGTGCTGAGTGCTGAGTGCTGAGTGCTGAGTGCTGAGTGCTGAGTTGTGAGTGCTGAGTTGTGAGTTGTGAGTTGTGAGTTGTGAGTTGTGAGTTGTGAGTGGACATTGTATTTTTCTCCCCCTGCTCCCCCTGCTCCCCCTGCTTTCTTTTCCCCAGTCCCCAGTTATTTAATTTTGACTTTTGACTTGACTTGTCCCCAGTTAAATAAAATCAAAATTAACTGTAAAATAGCTGTACAAAAAGAGATAATATCTGAAGTAAAAAATCTCAGAAATAAGAGAAGGACGCAAAAATATAGCGGTTTGCAGTTAAGTCTAATACAGACCTAACCCCCAACCCCTTCCCTACAAGGGAAGGGGAGTAAGCCTCAAAGCCTCTACGCCACTTGCTTCTCTTCGAGACGCTTCGCGAACAAGTCGGGAAACCCGCCCAACGCAGTGGCTTCTCCTTGTAGGAGAGAGGTTTGGAGAGAGGTTAGAGTGTATTTCATACAAACGAGAAGTGCTATATTAACCTTATTTGCCTGAGCAATTACCGAATTGCTCCATAATATAATTTTGAAGTAAGTTTTTAAGCCCGTGACTTTAAGCTTGTCTATTGCTCAATCTCATCGCCAACCCTGGCCCGGACTCATAGAAGCCTATCGTGAGTATTTACCTGTTAGCGAAACTACGCCGATTGTCACTTTGTTAGAAGGTAATACTCCCTTGATTCCTGTGCCAGCGATCGCAGAACGCATCGGTAGACAAGTGCGGGTATTTGTCAAATATGATGGTCTAAACCCTACCGGTAGCTTCAAAGACCGGGGGATGACGATGGCAATTACTAAAGCCAAGGAAGCCGGAGCTAAGGCGGTAATTTGTGCCAGTACCGGCAATACTTCCGCCGCCGCCGCCGCCTATGCTCGCCGTGGGGGAATGAAGGCTTTTGTGTTAATTCCTGATGGTTACGTCGCCTTAGGTAAGTTGGCGCAAGCTTTACTCTACGGTGCAGAAGTTTTGGCGATTAAAGGTAACTTTGACCGCGCCTTAGAAATTGTCCGGGAAATGGCGGAACACTATCCCATTACCTTAGTAAATTCAGTTAATCCCTACCGCTTAGAAGGGCAAAAAACCGGAGCATTTGAAGTTGTCGATGCTTTGGGTAATGCTCCAGATTGGTTGTGTATCCCCGTTGGGAACGCAGGCAACATCACAGCATACTGGATGGGTTTTTGTCAATATCATCAAGTCGGCAAATGCGATCGCCTCCCCCGGATGATGGGATTCCAAGCCGCAGGTGCAGCACCTTTAGTTAACGGTCATCCGATCACCCATCCTGAAACCATAGCCACAGCCATTCGTATTGGTAATCCCGCCAGTTGGGATAAAGCGATCGCCGCTCAATCATCCAGTCAAGGTCAATTTAAAGCCGTCACCGACGAAGAAATTCTCGATGCTTACCGACTTTTAGCCTCATCAGAAGGCATTTTCTGCGAACCTGCTAGTGCTGCTTCTGTCGCTGGTTTGTTACAAGTGAAAGACCAAGTACCCACAGGCGCAACAGTCGTATGTGTCCTCACCGGTAACGGATTGAAAGACCCTGATACAGCCATCAAACACAGCCACTCCCAATTTAAACAAGGCATTGAGGCAGAATTAAGCGATGTTGCTCAGGCGATGGGATTTTAAACAATTTGTGATGGGCTGCGCCCCGCTACGCTCTAAGCGCAGCTATGCCGCAGGCTTTACGTAATTCGTAAGAGGTTAGGGGGTTAGGTTTCGCGTTAGCTTTTCCACATAACGCGAAAAGTCAGGTTTATTAACGTCGTCTCATTTCCATGAGCATTTGTGGCTCGACATTCTCCACATTCGGTATTGCTTCTAATTGAGCAATGCCTTGCAAACCATCGCTCATCTTATCCGATTTAGCACGTAACCAAGCCGCATGGGGAGCATAAGCCAGACTTTCGACAACTTCATAACCTGCTTGATTAATTGCTGCTTGCTGTGACTCTACCTCAACATCTTCAGCAAAGCGAATAAATACTAAACCCGTAGGAACGGCGAGTGAACCCCCTTCCAGTGTATAGACAGGGCTGAGTGTCTCTCTAATTTCTGGCTTGGGTTCACCAGCAAAAACTACTATTTTTCCCTCATTTAATACTAAAACTGCTGAAGATATTACGGTACTTGGTTCTTTGTAATGTACGGCGTAGTATCCAGGCTGACGGCTGAATAACACAGGCGCATCTTTACCAACATGAATTTGTTGGGGATATTCATTAAAGTAGTCTGGTTGAAATCTCACTTCAGCAATTGGGGGTAGAGAACAAGCCTGGAAGAACAACTCGATCATGTTGTTTAAATTCTAATGATTTTCGACTATCAGCAAATTAGTCTTGTAAACTTTTAATCAAGCAGAGGAAAGATGAATTAGTTAGATGATTTTTTCGTATTCAGGACTTTAGTCCTCAAAACTATCAGGACTAAAGTCCTTACTACAAACCTATTACCCTTATTTTTTCTCTAGACAGCAGAAAGTTAAACCAGGTTGCTGTTTACTTACATTTTGTAACTTGTATTGCCGATATTCTGGAAAAATCGAGGGCAAGCTTGTATTTAGTGGCTAATACTAAATTCTTTCTTAGCTGCGGCTTGTGGGTGACTCATTCCAGATATGCACACGCCAGTCAGAGGCTGAGATTTAACTTGATACCAGGAGATTAAATTATGGTTCAGGTTCGCTATGGTGGCCAGAACGGTGAACAGTATGAACTCGTGATTAGTGATGATCACATTGTAGTTCGTACCCAAACCCGCAATGTTCTTATAGGCGATCGCCCTTTTGAAGTGGCATCTGTATCACCAGAAGCCCGTAATATCCTCAATCAATTCGAGTTAACAACGCGATTCCTTCAAGCAGGTGTAGAAATTCTGCACGTGAAAGCACCACATGAAGATAGTGCTTTATGTAACCAAGCTAAGGAAATTTTAAATCAAGAAGCAGAAATCCAATTTGCTGGGCGGGTATTGGTTGATCCTCAATCGATGCAGCCAGTGGTCTACACCGAAAACTTATTCGTGAAGTTCGATGACGAAGCGGAAGTTAGCACCTGTGAGGAAGTTTTGGGGCGTTACGGTTTAACTATCAAACGTCAACTTGACTATGCCCGCAATGCCTATTTTGTCGGTGCGCCTGCAAATACTGGTTTAGCTGTCTTTGACCTGGCTGAAAGACTACTCCATGAAGAGTCAGTGGAACTTTGCCATCCTGAGTTAGTGAGGGAATTGCGTCAACGTCAAGTTTTCCCCCAGCAATGGCATCTTAAGGAAACCACAATTGATGGTAAGACTATCAATGCTCATGTAAACGTCGAAGCAGCTTGGAAGTTAAGCGAAGGTGCAGGCACAATTATTGCCATTATTGATGATGGTGTGGATATGGAACATGAAGAGTTCCGTTCTTCTGATAAGATTGTCGCCCCAAGGGATGTAACACGGAAAAGTGACAACCCCAGACCAGGGAACTCAGACCATCATGGCACATCCTGTGCCGGGGTAGCCTGTGGTAATGGTAACTTTGGGGCATCGGGTGTAGCACCAAAAGCCAAACTCATGCCGATTCGGTTTGCCTCTGGGTTGGGTTCACAAGATGAAGCTAATGCTTTTGTTTGGGCGGCGCAAAACGGTGCAGATATAATTTCTTGTAGCTGGGGTCCACCAGACGGGATTTGGTGGAAAGACGATGACCCAGGCCATAAGCAAAAATTCCCTTTACCTGACTCTACACGCTTGGCGATGGAATACGCCTTTACTAAAGGGCGCAATGGTAAGGGGTGTGTGATTTTATTTGCAGCCGGTAATGGGAATGAGAGTGTTGATAATGATGGTTACGCCAGTTATCCTAAAGTGATTGCTGTCGCCGCTTGTAACGACTTTGGGACAAGAAGTGCCTACAGTGATTTTGGGAATGCGGTCTGGTGTACTTTCCCCAGTAATAACGGCTACAGTTCTCAAACCCCTGGCATTTGGACAAGCGATCGCACTGGTTTAGCTGGGTACAATTCCGGTAATATTACACTTGGCGACGCAGCAGGCAACTATACTAATAGTTTCGGTGGCACTTCTAGCGCGTGTCCTGGGGTGGCTGGTGTGGCAGCTTTGATTATTGCCCGTAATCCTGATCTACGTTGGGATGAGGTCAAAGACATCATTAAACGTTCCTGCGATCGCATTGATGAAGCTGGCGGCAATTATGATGCTAATGGACGTAGCCCCCTCTATGGTTACGGTCGCGTCAATGCCCTCAAAGCCGTAGAACTGGCGTTACCACCACAAACGGAACGCGTTGGTGTTTTCAAAGCCGTGCAGGATGTCCCCATTAACGATTTGCAGACATCTACATTGAGTTTAGCGATCGCTAACACCAACATGATCAAATCTATCAAAGTTGAGGTAGACATAGAACATACCTACAGTGGCGATTTGATGGTAAATCTCAATCCCCCAAAAGAATTAGGTATATTACCGATAGTTCTCCATAGTCGTCAAGGCGGAGCTACAGACAACATCAAAAAAACCTATGATGAAGTCAATACTCCTGAATTAGCTACCCTCAAAGGCAAAATTCCCCAAGGAAATTGGACTTTGGAAGTAACAGATAAAGCTGAAGCAGATACAGGCAAAATTCGTAGTTTGACTATTGAAATTGGCTTTTCAGGATAGTTGTCTCTGAGAGAATCCAGCCTTCTTCAATACTGTTCAGTTAAGAATATTCGTAGGTTGAGTTGAGGCTTTGCAAAACCCCCTGATTTATTCGGGGGTTTTACGTTTCAGAAAGTGTCAGAGTTTAACAGTTATCAATTATCAACCAGCTTTTAAGTTGACACTGTTGAGTTGCTCAAGTAATAACATCACATCACTACGACTGAGTTTCTCCTTACCATTAGCTAAAGCTTCAATAGTTCCATGTGCCAAAGCTAAGGGGATTTGGCAAAAGTTTAAAGCCGGGCCATCTGGCAAACTATCGGTATAAGCATCGGCTAAAGCTAAATTACGCAGAGCATACTCTTGTATATTGGCTGTATTCCAACCTTCAGGCAAAAAGCTGACCCCACGCTCTAAATCTTCTACATGATTTCGTAAGATATTAACTGCTTGTAAGCCTCGACCAAAGCCAATAGCTTGAGTCCGGTTGGTTTGCGTACCATCGTACCAAGTCCACAAGTCTGAGAGCAACAACCCCACTGCACCCGCTACCCCAAAAGTATAACGGTCTAAATCAGCCTCTGTATGAATTTTCCAGTTAATTTCTGCCCAGTAAGCCATCCTGTCTGACATCGCCGCCGTCGCATCCCAAATTCGCGGTGCAATGCTCTCTGGTGCAAGTAACGACCATTCTCTAATTCTGAGAGTGACTTCTTCTACAATATCTTCGTAGCCGCTAAATCCATCTGAAAAAGCATCGACGGGGAAACCGTCAACTCCTGCTTGTAGAGTCAGACTGATTGTTCGCAATAGTTTTGCCTTGCTGGAATTATCTAGGTTGGGATGATCCTCGATTTCATCTATAGCACGCATACACAGGTACGCGGATGCGACTGCCTCTTGCAACCCTGGCGGTAAAATACTAATCGGAATATAGAAAGTTCGACTAGTTTCTTTGAGGATTTGCAAAGCATCACTACGTAAATCCATATTGTCACTCCCCTGTTGATTTTTACACCACATGCAATTGGCAATGTTTTTGATAATACTTGATATTGTTTTTACTGAACCTAAAAAAATATAGATGCAATGATGTTGCTTTTAGATAGTAATATTTTTCGGTATCAAAATTGACAAAATTTTTATTTATATTATTTAAAATTGAGTAGACACAACTTTAGTTGTAGATATTTTTAGCCTTGATTTTGATTTAACTATGATAAATTTTTGGTGTAAATCTAAATCAGTAAGTTGTTAAGACCTGATCATAGACGGGTTTGCCGAATTTGAGTAATCATGGCCAATTTACCTTGATTTTATGGTAAGCATAAGTATTAAATATAACATTAATATGTTTTTTTGGTGTCTTCAATCATACTAGTAGACGACTAACACAGCTAAATTGTTGCCAAAAAATTGAGGTTAGTCTGATATTCTGATATAAAGAAACCAAACATCCTGATCCGTGTTTGCTTACTCTACGAGTAGGCTTGAGCCTGCGCAGAAAAGTTAATTTTTTATTATCTGAACGCAAAATAAAAAATGGGATGCAGCCAAAATCCTCTCTGATTCCCATATCATACTTAACTTAATCTTAATCTCCCTCTTTAAAAATTCAGAAATTTGAATTAATAAGCTTTTAAAATTGCAAACTCAAAATTTGAATATAATAATAATGGGATATCTATTTGATTATTTAATTTTCAATACCAAATAATTACTTGTTATCAAATATTTTTTCTATCAACACTTTCTGATGCGATGTTAACTATTTATAGGAATCTTATTTGATTAGGACTTACGCACAAATTACGGAATAATGAACCACAGAGACGCAGAGAACACAGAGAGATAAGGGTTTGAGAGAGTTTTTGCGTAAGTCCTGTTGATTTGTAAAATATATTTAATGGCGTGACAAGACTAAAATGTCCCAAGAAATTTTAGGTTGGGAAGCTACTGTTGCGGATAGCTTTCCTGTATTGATAAGAGTGTTCTTTGGCACAAAAAAACAACACCCTGATCCATTTTGGGTTACTCTAGGAGTACGCTTGTGCCTCGGCAGGAAAAGATGCACCTTTGCAAAGCTTTAACCCAAGCTACGTCTAACCCAACATTTTATTCGTTTTACGCCAGTAAAGTGGGCTTAAACCTAATTATGTCTCTTGACTGATAACTGTTAAAATCCTGTTCGCAAAGGAAAAGATTATTTTCTAGAATTGTCTGGGCTTTGCCTTCTGCGGTTTAAAAATACCTACATAGATAGATGTGGATTGGACGGATGAAAGTAATATGTATAAGGATGTCAAAACACATTAAAACACAAAACATCTCACAATAGATAGATGCGGTTACATAAATCTCAATGTTAGGAGTCAACCGCTTGCGACTACACGATACATCTAATTCCATCATTGCCAAAGGTGCAAGTGCGATCGCTATTGTAGTTGGTAGTTTAATACTTATTGTCTGGTACTTAAAACTTAAATTTCTTCAAGGTAATTTCTTAAGTATTACAGTCACAATACAACCAAATACAGCATTATGCTTTGTCCTATCAGGCATTTCCCTGTGGCTGTTGGTAAGGAAAAAGCAACAGAAGCGCAGTTACTTATCTAGCATCTGTGCTACTGCTGTCGGCGTTATTGCATCTCTCACCCTGAGCAAATACTTATTAAGCTGGAATCTGGGACTAGATGATGTGTTACAAAAGATAACCCATTACCAGGGAGGTATGGGGTGGAATACAGCCCTAAATTTCATCTTATTAAGTATAGGCCAACAGTTGTTAGTTCATCCGCGAAATAACCGCAGCTATTGGTATGCTCAAATATTCACTCTGATGGTAGCTGTAATTTCTCTACACATGGTGATAGGTTATGTATACAAAGTGAAATTTGTTTACAGCCCGACTCCCTCTATCCCATGTATGGGATTTTATACTGCATTATTATTTATAGTCCTGTGTGTAGGGATTTTATGGGGACGAGCAGAACAGGGATTGATGAAAATAGTGATCAGCGATAGCTATGGTGGCTCAATTACACGACGTTTATTGGTAGCTGCGATCGCATTTCCTGTAATTCTGGGGTGGTTAATCGTCGAAGGACAAAGGGCAGGAAAATATGGGCCAGCCTTTGGTGTATCAGTATTTGCCGTGATTTTAATTGTAATTTTTGCCATTGTGATTTGGCAAAGTGCGGTAATTATTGAACTCCTCAGCCAACAACGCGATCGCGCCGAAAAAACCGTGAGAGTCTATGAAGAAAAACTGAGAAGTTTTGTAGATGCTAACCTCATAGGCATTATGTTTAGTGACGTTTATGGTGGTATCGAACAAGCCAACAACGCCTTCCTCGAAATGATTGGTGCTTCCCAAGAGGATTTACTGGCAGGAAACTTGAGTTGGCGAGACATCACACCACCAGAGTATCGTCACTTAGATGAACAACGCATCGCCGAAGCCAAAGCCAACCCTAAAGGTGCTTGTACACCCTACGAAAAAGAATACATTCATAAGGATGGTAGTCGCATTCCCGTGTTAGTAGGTTACGTACTCACAGGAGAAACCAAGGAAGAAGCAGTCGCCTTTATCTTCGACTTGAGAGAGAGCAAACAAGCACAAGCCGAACAACAAAAATTAGTATCTCTGATCGAAAATAGTAACGAATTTATTGGTTTAGCCACCCTAGAAGGTGAGTCATTTTACCTCAACAATGCCGGTCAAAAATTAGTCGGGCTAAGGAGTTTAGAAGAAGTTAAGCACAAGGTAATATCAGATTATTTCATGCCTCAAGACCTAGCTTATTTTCGAGAACAAATTCTGCCAACAGTAATCAGCAAAGGTGATTGGCACGGCGAATTCTATTTTCGGCACTTTCAAACTGGGCAAGCTATCCCCGTCGATCATCATATTTTTACCATTACAGATCACAATACTGGACAGCCCATTGCCATAGCTACAGTAACTCGCAACATCACCGAACAGAAGCAATCACAAGAAAAAATCCTCCAACTCAACAAGGATTTACAGCGTCGAGTTACTGAGTTACAAACATTACTAGAAGTTATCCCGATTGGCATTGGCATAGCAGAAGATCCCCAATGTCAAAATATCAAAGTTAACCCTGCCTTTGCTAAACAACTAGGAATACCGCCAGATGTTAATGCTTCTTTAACTGCTCCCATGGAAGAAAAACCAACACAGTTTAAAGTCTACCGCGAAGGTAGAGAACTTTTACCAGAAGAACTGCCCATGCAATATGCTGTGGCTCATGGGGTAGAAGTTTTAGACTTTGAAGTTGATATAATTCATGACAATGGTAACATCGTCAACTTATTAGAGTATGTTGCCCCATTATTTGACGAAGAAGGTAATAGCAGAGGGGCTATCGGCGCGTTTTTGGATATTACAGGACGCAAGCAAGCTGAAGAATTACTGAGAAATCAGCAACAGTGGTTGGAATATGTCTTAAACCTGATGCCTCGACCACTATTATTTATTCAGCCAGGAACAGCACGAGTAATATTTGCCAATCGCGCTGCTGACGAACTAGCTGGAGGTGAATTTCCCAAAGGTATACCTGCCGCAGACTATCACACAGCTTACTACTGCACAGATGCTGATGGGAATCAAATTCCCAATGAGCAAATGCCAGGGGTACGGGTTGCTCGTGGAGAACGGTTAGAGGGGCATGAACTAGATTGGCATACACCCAACGGTGTCCTATCTATAATCGTGTTTGCCGATACTCTACCAGCCATGCACAGCTATCCAGCTACTTGTGTATTAGTATTTCAAGATGTTACTAAGCTCAAGCAAGCTGAAAAAGCCCTGTCACTCGGTTATAAAAGGCTGCAATTATTATTTAATACCGCTAATGAATTACTATCTAGCCAAGAGCCATTGGCATTAATTGATAGTTGCTTTCACAAACTGGCAGAACAAATAGGGCTGGATACTTACTTTAACTATTTAATTGAGGAAAATTCCCAGGGAATGCGTTTAGCTTCCTATAAAGGGATTTCCGAGGAACTCGCCCAAGAAATTAAGAGGTTGTCCGTAGGGCAAGCAGTATCTGGGGTTGTTGCTCAACAATGCCAATCAATTTATGTCGAGAGTCTACAGGAATCAATTGACCCCAAAACTGAATTACTGCGCTCCGTTGGCATCACAGCCTATTATTGTTTACCATTGATAGCCCAAGGGAAAATTTTAGGAACTCTAGGTTTTGGTAGCCGCACTCGTAATGCTTTCACCGACAATCAAAAGGGCATGATGAAAGCAGTTTGTGATCAAATAGCGATCGCGATGGAACGCACCGAATTAATCACTTCGTTACAGCAGCAAACTGAACAGCTAACAGCCGCCAATCGCATGAAAGATGAGTTTTTAGCTATACTTTCCCATGAATTGCGATCGCCCCTCAATGCTATCCTCGGTTGGTCTCAGCTGCTGCGGACTCGCCAACTCAATGAAACTCAAACAGCTAAAGGCTTAGAAACCATCGAGCGCAACGCCAAAGCGCAAACCCAGTTAATTGAAGACTTGCTAGATATCTCGCGGATGATTCGTGGCAAGTTGCGCCTCAATGTTTGTACTTGTAATTTGGTTTCTATCATCGAATCAGCTATTGAAAATATCAAAATAGCCGCGCAAGCCAAAGAAATTGACTTACAATTTTCCTTATTTCCCCAGTCCCCAGAAAACACACAATTCTTCATTTCTGGTGATTCTGAGCGATTACAGCAGATTATCTGGAATTTGTTATCAAATGCCATCAAATTTACACCCACATCCGGCAAAGTAGAAATAAGGCTTTCAAAAGTTGCGGGTAGTGAACAAGAAACAAATCGCACTGTCCAGATCCAAGTAATAGATACAGGTATTGGGATTAACTCTAACTTCCTACCCTACGTATTTGATCGCTTTCGCCAAGCTGACAGTTCCAGTACCAGATCCCACGGCGGATTAGGTTTAGGTTTAGCTATTGTCAGACATTTAGTAGAGTTACATGGTGGTACAGTCCACGTATACAGCCCTGGGGAAGAACAAGGCGCGACCTTTACAGTCAAGCTACCACTCCTAGCCGCGAGTCAGGCGGCTGTAATTGAACCACTCACCCAATTAGCAACCAATGTTTCTCCATTGCCCATGTGTCCCTCGCTGTCAGGCGTGCGTGTGCTAGTAGTAGACGATGAAGTTGATTCTCGTGATTTTGCAACCACAGTCTTAGAAAAATGTCAAGCAGAAGTCCAAGCAGTTGATTCTGTACCAGCAGCATTAGAGATGATTAAGCAATGGCAACCAGATGTTTTAGTGAGTGATATCGGTATGCCTAATGAAGACGGATATGCCTTAATTCGTAAACTGCGATCGCTTCCTCCAGAACAAGGAGGCAAAATCCCCGCCGCCGCACTCACCGCCTACGCCAGAGCCGAAGATCGCACCCGCGCCATCCAAGAAGGGTATCAGCTACATTTACCCAAACCAATTGAGCCGATTGAGTTAGCCACGGTTGTCGCTAGCTTGATTGGCAGGAATAGATAAGGTAGGGGGCAGGGGGGAATTTTTAACTATTATGCCGTAAGTCCTTTGATTAATGACTATTTATTTTGAAGACGGACTAAAGTTTCGTAAATCTCTTGTTTTAAGTTATTATTCTTGGGAATTTCCATTGTGATTCTATTGAACTTATCAATAGTCAGTCCATGATTTTCTACAATTTCCTGAGACTGTTTACAGTAGTTAACCGCAATATCTCTAGCCCTATTAGGCAAATCATTCATACTATTAGGTTGATTACAAACTATTTTAGGAACATTTTCATTTCCGACTATTTTTTTAATTGCTCCAAAAGCCTGTTGACGTGCAGGCTCTATTGCTAATAAAGCTTGAGCATAGCTAGTAATTTCATTCTTATTAACAGAGAGATTTTGAGCATTAGCTTTTAAACTTAATGTACTCAAAACCAAAGTAGTTGCAGTTATCAGTCCAAACAAGAAGTTATGAGTTATCCTCTTGTGCATACTCGTTTGGAAAAACAAATTATTAATAGTCTTCATAGGATGTAACACAGAACCACGGCAAGGAGTATTTAAATGACTGTGAATTATTTTAGAAGTGATAAGTTCCAGAAAACTTTAATCACTCCTATAGCCATCCTATTTGATTTCTAAGAATTGTGAGACTTCAGAACCCCTCTAACTTTTGACGGTATCTGGAAAACCTCTCTCTAAATCTCTCTCCTGCGAGGAGAGAGACTTGGAAATCCTGGGTTGGAAGTTAGATTTTCCGTGGACTTTTCCACATGACGTGAAAAGTCAGCAAAACTCCTGGGTTTTCTAAAAAACCGGATTTCTTAGCTCTTACGAATGATCTAGGATTGCTGTAGGATATTTATTGTTAGTTACGTCGGCATACTTGAGATATTTCTATGACTTTAGTTTGAAGAACAGATACATCTCCAGAGCCTTTTTTGAAAATAAACTCCAACTCTAGTAGTAGGGGTAAACAAGAAATTAGTTGTTGTAAAGAGAGGGATTGTACTTCTTGTTGTAAAAAGTAGATGCGCTTAGGATTGCCAACTTCAGCAGCTTGAGCGATCGCTTGGGGGTTGCGTTCTCCACTTTCCAGCATTAACTTCACCCATAACCAAGTACGAAATTGACCTACAAGGGTAGCAATGATCCGTAACTCTGGCTCGGCAGCATTGACGAGATCGGCTAAGACGGTTAAAGCTTTAACTGTGTCACCTGTTCTCATGGCTGCGGCTAGTTGCAGGCTATTTTGGGTAGTATTTCTGACTAAAAGCGTGACAGTATCTACATCTACAGGTTGATGGCTACCCTCAGCATAAAGGCGTAATTTCTCCATTTCATTGTAAAGGAGTCGCGTATCATTACCTACAGCCTCTGCTAACACTTCCGCAGATTTAGCAGTAAGTTTTACTCCCACAATTTGAGCCGCTTGGTTAACAGCTTGTATGAGTAACTCTGTCTTCCAAGGTGGGATCAGGGGAAACTCTCGAAACTCAGCAGCGTATTTTTTGATTAATTTCGTGGATTTGAGACGTTCGTCTGGTTTGTTACGGGTAGTGAGTAATAAATATGAATTGTCAGGAATTACTGGCAAAGTCCGCGTCAGTTCTGCCAACAGATTCTCAGGACACTGTTGACAAACAGTAGTGTTCATCAGCCATACCAAACGCCCCCCAGCACCAAAAGGTGGAGTCATGACTTGATTTAACGCCGCAATTGCCGCATCACTTTGATCGGGGAGAAACCCAGTATAGTTAAAACTAGTCCAGAGAGGATCAAGAATGCGATCGCGTAATATTGCCACTGCCTTCTCTATCGCAAAATCATCCTCACCCCAGTAAAAGTAAATAGTCATTGGGTATTGGGGAATAACTTATATTAATTAGTATTGTCCCTTACACCCCTATACCCTTATCCCCCTACTCTTTAATCTAAATTTTCCCTAAAATCAATCAAGTGAGAGCGCGAGGCAACGAAGATTGGACGACAACTACCAAACTTATCTAAATCGGGTGGCAAGAATGACGCTACCAGAAGCTTATAGATCCCAAGTGCAGCATATTCAGGAATCTTATAAATTTCAGCCATCTGGGGAATCTAGAGCCGCAGCACCTTTTCCTGGCTATACCTTAATTACCCCAACGGCGGACGAAGACTCAGACAATGCTGCTTTCTACGCCACATTACAAGCGTATCAACAGGAAGTTTTACAGTTACCGGGAAATCAAGATTTAATTGTCCCTCTGCCTCCTGGGAGTTTCCACTTAACCTTAGCAGATTTAATTTGGGACAGTGCTTATCATCATGCTTGTGAAAAAAATCCCGAATTTGACCAACAATTACACTCTTGTATCACAGAAACATTTCAGCAATATCAAGAATCTCTGACACAAGAGAGCCAGGCGATCGTCTGGCAAATGTTAGGACTGGTCATCATGCCTAGAGCTATAGGTGTGTGTCTAGTACCTAAAGATGAAAGTTGCTATGAACAGATTCTGAAATTCCGCCGCACAATTTATCAAAATCCCAAATTAATCGCTTTGGGAGTTGAGCAACATTATCACTTTACAGCCCATGTAACTTTAGGTTACTTCGGTGATATCCCACCAGATTTAGAGCGAATCAATCTTGCTGACTCACTTTCTGAATTAAATGAAAAATGGATGTTTAGTATGCCAGATATTTCCATCCATCGTGTCGAACTGCGGAAATTTGACGATATGACCCGTTACTATCGGGAATCAGACTGGCCTAGTTTAGAGTTTTAATTAGGGCATTGGGCATTGGACATATAGAAGAATATTCTCCTATATGTCCAATGCCCCACCCTGGGGGTTTCGCGAAGCGGTACTGCTTCTTTCCTGTCACCTATCACCTGTCACCCCTACCCCCATTCCCGATTCTGATACCCCAAGTAAACGGCCTCTAAAAAAATATCTGAGTGAATGGTTGCTGGTAAATTTTCTATATGCAAAATATCTTGAACTTGTTGGGATAACTTCAGAGATAACGCACTTTTAGCCTTGGGTGACATAGCACTACGTCGCTGTAAGTATTCCCGAATTACCGCAAAATCATCAGGTAATAATTTTGATAAATCAGTGATTTGAATTAAATCCTGATGTAACGATTTAGCTTGTTCAGAAATCATGATATTGGCTGATATAGTTGGTGTCCCAGCTTGAATCACAATTGTGCCGGCAGCTAAATCACCAAGACGCTTTTCTCGGCGACTAAACATAATTAGAAAAGCTCCTATAAATAGAAACTCATCAAATGGTCGCAGGAGAGCGCGTAAGGTTGCTTGCTGCATCCCAATTGGTCTACCATCATCTCGAACTACACGAATTTCTGCGGCTTTTTTACCAGGAGTTTGACCTTGCCATAAAGTTTCAAAAAATACAAAATAACCTGCGTAAATGGCAAAGCTAACGATGAATGTAATGGCTACCCACCATAAACTAAATGTAGAACCAAAAACTTGTTGCCAAACATCTGATAATTGACCAGCAATAATAGCCCAGACAATTAAGAAAGCGGTCAAAATGGTAGCTAATACCAAATAGTCAATTAGCAACGCCCAAGCACGATTACCGATACCTGCGAGGGTGAATTCTAACTCGACACTTTCTGGTGTGCGGTATTTAACACGGTTAAACAGGTGCATAATCTTAATTCATGCTGGCGGTTAAATTTCGCGATCGCGTAGTTTTAAGCCTAACCCTTCCCGGCGACTCCGCAGGTCGTAGTAAATGACGGCTTTAATACTTTGGTAAAATGGGACTACTAAAGCACCGCTACCAAAACTGATAACTAAGACAAGCAAGACGTAAAGCAGAATATATACACTAGCTCCCTCTAGTAAATAGGGCAAGAAAACAGATTGCAGAACTCTGGTAAGAATCTGCACCACAATTTGAATTGGGATAGTAATTAAAAAGCCTACAAAGGAAATCAACAGTATTCGCCAGACATAACCTTGAGTTATTTCCCAACTGCGGCTAATCGCTGATGCACCATCAATATTATCTTCAACCGCTAAGGGCAAATCTACTAAATAAAATCTTGTCAGCAGCCACAACACTGCTAGAAGTGACACAATCCCAATAACAAAGGCAATTAGACCCAACAACACCAAAGTAGCAGGATTTTGCGCCTGACCTCCTTGCCCAATTAGTGCTGCCGATAACACCGTTAATATACTAAATATAATTAACATCCCTATGCCAATTCCTATACCGACAAGAAACAGCAACAGCATCGCCAGCAAAAACTGCCATAACCGGGAGTTAACAAAACGTTTACCAGATGAGACACTTTCAGGCTGATTGACTAGTTCACCAAAAGCCAAACGGGAAATTAGGGATGTCAGGGCATAAAATTTAGCCCACCCATATACAGGAACTAGCACCCATAGGTAAGCTTGGAGAGCCAGTAAAAAATAGTCCTGGAAATGAGAGCGATATAATCTCATTCCAGCACTCACCACATTACCCACAGTCAGTGGTTGCATGGGACTAGGAGAACCAATATTTCCTGTCATAAGGTTGAGCTTTCCTTGAAATTACGGGGATGAATTTGAAGCTATCTTAAGGTACGTTAAAAGCTAATATGCCCAAAATTTATGAATATTCAACGTTGGATTGCACGGCGAGAACCAAATTGGCAGCGTTTGGATGCTTTATTGAGACAGTTAGAACACAAAGGGTTAAAGTCTCTCAAAGCTGCGGAGATTAGAGAAGTAGCGAGTTTATACCGTTCCGTGGCAGCTGATTTGGCACGCGCTCGCACTCAACAGGTGGGCAATATTTTGATCCATAATTTACAATCCTTGACCACCCGCGCCTACACACAAATTTACCAAGGTTCTCGTCGGCAGGAATGGCAAGCCGTATGGGACTTTTATCTTTGGGGGTTTCCTGCCGTCATTCAAAAAACATTTCCCTATATCGCCACAGCGACAGCTTTGTTTTTTGTGGGGTTATTGGTGGGTTGGTGGTATGCGTGGCAAGACCCGACTTTTATGTCGTTAATCGTGCCAGAAAGCTTAATTTCGCAAGTCCGAGATAAAGGTGAGTTGTGGATGGGGTCAATTGTGGGTATTGAACCTTTAGCATCGAGCGGCATCATGATTAACAATATCAAGGTGTCCTTTGGTGCTGTGGCTGGGGGAATGACAGCCGGAGCTTTCACGACCTATATCATGGTATTTAATGGGTTATTAATTGGTGCGATCGCAACTTTGGTTGGTCAAAATAACTTGGCTTATCCTTTTTGGGCTTTTGTCTTTCCCCACGGTGCATTAGAGTTACCCGCTATCTTTTTTGCTGGTGGGGCTGGTTTGTTATTAGCAAAAGCGATTCTATTCCCTGGTAAATATCGCCGAGGAGATGCCTTAAAACTTTATGGTTCGCAAGCAGTACAGTTAGTATTTGGCATTGTACCAATGTTAGTAGTCGCCGGAATTATTGAGGGTTTTATCTCTCCTAATCCTATAATTCCAGACCCATTAAAGTATCTATTTGGTTTAGGATTATTCATAATTTTAGTCATATACTGCAACCGCAAACATACATCAGTCACTAGATAGATTTTCACTTTTGAGTTTTGATTTTTTTCTGTACGGTTATTGCGATCGCCACTGTTCATTAAACCGAACCTACAGCTATTTGGCAGTGATCTAGTGTGTTAGTGAGGAAGCTTAAGATAAAGCTTTTGGAAATTAAAGATTGAACTAAAAATATATTGCTGTACTTTCAGCTATAAAGCTTTAAATTAGGCTGCCTTCATCTAAATAGTACATTTTTAGAGGTGATATTATGGCACTTGTTCGTTGGGAACCTTTCCGGGATATCGAACGCCTAGAACCATTCCGAGAAATTGATACCTTGCAACGGCAAATGAATCGCCTGATTGAAAGGTTAATGCCTACCGATGGCGGCGAAAGAATGGGATTTACATTCATGCCTGCTGCTGAACTTGAAGAAACAGACGATGCAATTCATCTCAAATTAGAAGTACCTGGTCTAGAATCCAAAGATATTAATGTAGAAGCCACACCCGACTCAATTTTGATTAGCGGTGAACGCAAATCTGAAACCAAAACTGAAGAAGGTGGTATGACTCGTTCTGAATTTCGGTACGGTAGATTTCAAAGAGAAATACCGCTACCTTGTCAAGTTCAGAACGACAAAGTACAAGCTGAATACAAAAACGGCATTCTCCGCCTAAATCTGCCAAAAGCAGAATCCGAAAGACAAAAAGTTGTGAAAGTTAATCTCGGATAATTTGAGGTACTAGGTGTAGGTTGGGAAGCCACCGCCTTGGACGGGTTTCCCGGCTTGGGGCGAGTGGCGTTTGACGCAAGGAAACCCAACACCAATATCTATATTGGGTTTTTGAGATCAATGTTGGGTTGCGCTGCGCTTAACCTAACCTACATCTATTGCACTATTTTAAGCTTGACTACACCCCTAAAGAGAGGTAATTCTTATGGCAAAAGTAGTTGGTATTGATTTAGGGACGACAAACTCTTGCGTTGCTGTTATGGAAGGGGGACAACCAGCCGTCATTGCCAATGCAGAGGGACAACGAATTACTCCCTCTGTTGTTGCATATACCAAAACTGGTGAACGCTTGGTGGGTCAAATTGCCCGACGGCAAGCTGTGATGAACCCAGAAAACACCTTTTATTCTGTCAAACGCTTCATTGGGCGTAAATTTGATGAAGTTACTCATGAAGCCACAGAAGTTTCTTATCGAATCATGCGCGACAGTCAAGAGAATGTCAAATTAGACTGTCCCGCCGTAGGTAAACAATTTGCCCCTGAAGAAATTTCTGCCCAAGTTTTGCGGAAACTGGTAGATGATGCCAGCAAATATCTAGGAGAAAAAGTCACCCAAGCCGTAATTACAGTCCCAGCTTATTTCAATGATTCCCAACGCCAGGCTACCAAAGATGCCGGGAAAATAGCTGGTATAGAAGTTCTCCGCATTATTAACGAACCAACAGCCGCCGCCCTCGCCTATGGTTTGGATAAGAAGGAAAATGAAACTATCTTAGTATTTGACTTGGGTGGTGGAACTTTTGATGTTTCGATTTTGGAAGTAGGCGATGGCGTGTTTGAAGTTAAATCTACCAGTGGCGACACCCATTTAGGTGGTGACGACTTCGATAAAAAGATTGTCGATTGGCTAGCTAATGAATTTCGGGGTAATGAAGGTGTAGATTTGCGTAAAGACAAGCAAGCACTGCAAAGATTAACAGAAGCAGCCGAAAAGGCCAAAATTGAACTTTCTAGTGCCACTCAAACCAATATTAATCTCCCCTTTATCACCGCTACTCAATCAGGGCCGAAACACCTAGACATGACCCTGACACGGGCTAAATTTGAGGAGATGTGTGCAGATTTGTTTGACCGTTGCCGCAAACCAGTACAACAAGCGTTGCAAGATGCTAGACTCTCCAATGCCCAACTTGATGAAATTGTACTAGTTGGTGGTTCGACTCGGATTCCTGCGGTGCAAGCATTAGTCCGTCAGATAACGGGGAAAGATCCATGTCAAGGAGTTAACCCGGATGAAGTTGTAGCAGTTGGTGCAGCTATTCAAGCGGGTGTGTTATCAGGTGAAGTCAAAGATATCTTACTGTTGGATGTAACACCTTTGTCCTTGGGTGTAGAAACTCTGGGCGGCGTGATGACTAAGATTATTGAACGTAACACCACTATCCCGGTGAAAAAATCAGAAGTCTTTTCTACCGCCGTTGATGGGCAAACAAATGTAGAAATTCATGTTCTCCAAGGTGAACGTGAATTAGCTCAAAATAACAAAAGTTTGGGTAATTTCCGTTTAGATGGCATTCCCCCAGCACCTAGAGGTGTCCCACAAGTTGAAGTAACTTTTGATATTGATGCCAATGGGATTCTCTCAGTGACAGCGAAAGACCGAGCAACTAACAAACAGCAGTCAATTTCGATCACAGGTGCTTCAACCTTAGATAAACGGGATGTGGAACAAATGGTGCGGGATGCAGAAGCTCACGCTGCTGAAGACCACAAACGCCGCGAACAAATAGACACCAAGAACTTAGCCGACTCTTTAGTCTATCAAGCGGAAAAACAACTGCGAGATTTGGGTGATAAAGTTAGTGCCAGCGACAAGAGTCGAGTTGAAGGGCTAGTAAATGATTTACGAGAGGCGATTAACCAAGATAATTTTGATCGAATTAAATCTCTGACTAACGAGTTGCAACAAGCCCTCATGCAAGTTGGTAGTGCTGTTTACGCCCAAGCCACAGGAACAACTTCGGGAGGTACACAGGGTGAACAAAGAGGTGACGGTGAAGATGTGATTGATGCTGACTTTGTAGAAAGTAAATAGTCGCAGGTAAGTTTTGTTAATGAGATAGTTGAGGCACAAGCAATCATCGTTTGTGCCTTTTCAAGATTAATTTGATATTTAAAGAAGATTACTATATAGAGTTTTTATACACCCATATTCCCCAACTCTTTTCACTAAAGAATCTGACTCTTAGAATAGAAAGGTAATTTTTCATTACATCCTACTGTAGGCATAAAACTTGATAATGAAAAGTACAATTTGGACACTACAGTTAGTTTGTTATAAATCTTTGTAAAGAAAGTGTTCAAATCAATGGTATGTAAATTTTTCGTGTTTAATAAGCCAAAAATAGGGCAGTAAATAGTACCTAGATGTTGATAATGAACTATATGCTAATAAGACAACCAATAGATTTCTCCTGGTTTCTACTATGCCAACTTTGCATCTAGTGTTTTACACAAAATTGCTGATTTGAATCAAGCAGATAACTAAACACACACGGATCTCAGTTTGTTTGCTTGAATAGCTATATTGATAGAATTGCAATTCCACTTTTTTGATTATGACCAGTAAGCTAATTGATGTTAGGGAATATACTGTCAAAGCTCATCAAAGGCTGATTCACACGCGCGTTTTTAATTTTGTCTGTAAAGAGTGTAACGAAGCTACAAACCGCGAGACTTTTGGCCCCCGTCCTTTATATTGTGAGAGATGTCGCCCGCCACAAGCACCGAAAAAATCTCAGCAGCCATCTCACAAGGCTAAACCTCGACCAATGTCTTATAAAAGTGATACCGATTTGGGTTGACGTGAAACTACATGATGAATACTCAATTGCATTTAGAACCCCCTCCTCAAGACTTCCTCTCTCCGTTGTTGGAACTACGAGACTACTATGCTCACCTTGTAGAAGAGTACGAAACTTTGTATACACAGGCGCGATCGCAACTTGACCATGTGCAAGCTTTGTTATCTACTTGGTCTGCGGACAAAGATACAAACGGCCAAGTTGCAACTCTAGAAGCTGTTCAAGAAGTATCTACCCATCCCCAGGATGAGTCTTTGTTATCTTTGTCTGATAGTGTTTCCCCTACTGCTATTAAATTGGTAGAGTCTAGCCAAGCTGACATCAAAAGTTCAGATCGTTTAGAACTCAAGGATGATACTACTAAGGTTGCAGAGCATAATGAGCCTCCAGCTACAAAGATATCAGCAGAAAGCATTAAGGGAATTGATTTCCCCATGCTACCTGAGTATCAATCTATGAGTCGGATGGAAGCTATTTCAAAACTATTGCAAGAACATCTTGGTGCTGTCTGTCATATAGATTTTGTGGTGCGATCGCTCTATGGTGAGTTAGATCCACACATTTTTAAGGTAGTTAAAGGTCGAGTCCAATCTTCTCTTACCCAAGGTAGAGAACGACAGGCCTGGTTTGGTATACCTGACGAACCTGGTTGTTACACCCTAGACTTAAGTTTGGTAACTTCAAATCGCACTAATACTTACTCTCGCAATGGTAAAAGTAGGAAGAAGCCAGCTTTAGTTGTACCGAAGACTAAAATTGTTCCTATGTTGAAAGCCTATGAAGGTCAATTTTTAATTGATGCACTTACCTCTTTCTTTCGACACAATCCAGGGAAAGTTTTTAGTGTGGCGGAAGTGATCACAGGACTTTATGGAGACATCGATGCTGATGATCACAGAGAAGTTAAAAGCAAGGTATTAAATGAATTATCTCGCGGTTATCGCATAGGAAGATTCGACAGAATACCTAAAAAAGTTGGCTTTTATACTTTGGATTTGGAGTTAGCCGCCAGTTCGGGGTGAGGGAATTGAGAATGAACGACTGTAGAGATGTTGCATTGCAATGTCTCTACCCCCCCCATAACATTAAGCGTTTGTCACCTGTCCCCTGTCACCTGTCCCCTGTCCCCTGTCCCCTACTCTACCCACCCTAAAGTCCGTTTAACGGCTTTTTGCCAAGTGGCGAAGTTGGCTGTGGCGTGATGTCTTCCTTCCCCTGGCTCAAATATGCGGTCAATTTCTCGTTGCTTTACCAATTCTGCATAACTATCCCAAAATCCTACAGCTAAACCGGCGGCAAAGGCTGCACCAAGGACTGTGGTATCGCGCATGGTGGGGCGTTCTACAGGAATCCCCAACACATCCGCTTGGAATTGCATCAGAAAATTATTCTCGCAAGCACCGCCATCCACAATTAAACGCTGCATAGCATGACTACTAGAGGCGTTGATTGCTTGTACTACTTCTAGCACTTGATAAGCGATCGCCTCCAACACAGCCCGGACTAAATGCTGGGGTTGGACGCTGGCGGTAATGCCAAAAAATGCCCCTCTGGCGGTCATATCCCAGTAGGGTGCGCCTAATCCACTAAAAGCTGGGACAAAATAAACTCCACCGTTATCTGATACTTGTTGCGCCATCATCTCAGTGTCCGCCGCAGTTTTGATTAATTTGATGCCATCGCGCAACCATTGGATACAAGCCCCACTAGTAAACATACTGCCTTCCAGGGCATAGCCTATATTTAAGTTATGGCTGGGATTTACTTGTGTCCATGCCACTGTAGAAATCAGTTGATTTGAAGAGCGCACAATCTCATCACCAGTGTGAGCTACTAAAAAACTACCAGTACCATAAGTACACTTCATCAAGCCGGGGCGATCGCAGCCATGACCAAATAAAGCTGCTTGTTGATCACCTAAAATAGCAGTGATGGGAATAGCTGCACCGAGTAATTCAGCATCAGTCACGCCAAATTCCCCTAAACTCGGTTGAATTTTCGGCAATATATGCGCCGGAATCTGGAGAATATCTATTAATCTCTCATCCCACGCGCAGGTTTTGAGATTCATCAACATTGTCCGGCTAGCATTGCTGTGGTCAGTGGCGTGGACTTTTCCACCCGTAAGATTCCACAGCACCCAACTATCAATAGTACCTGCGAGGACATTATGCAAGTCAATGCCTGTAAGATTATCCAAGAGCCATCTAAGTTTAGTAGCCGAGAAATAAGCATCCACTACTAAACCAGTGCGATCGTATATTTCCTGAGCATAACCTTGCTCTTGTAATTGGTTACACAGAGGAGCAGTGCGGCGGTCTTGCCAAACAATAGCTTTATGGAGTGGTTTACCTGTCGTTTTATCCCAGAATAAGCAGGTTTCTCGTTGTACAGTCAGACCAATAGCTGCAATTGCCGATGGTGGAATTTGAGACTGAGACATTGCAGTTTTCATCACCCAGCAAGTATCCCACCAAATTTCTTCAGCGTCATGTTCCAACCATCCCGGCTGGGGATAATATTGTGTCAGTTCCTTATATGCCTGTCCCACAATTTTACCGTCAGCGTTAAAAATAAAAGCGCGGTTTCCTGTCGTACCCAAATCCAACGCTAAAATATAGCCGGATGATGATGTGCTGCCCAATGTCTGCATAGCCCCAATTATATAATTCTGACTTTTCAACCCTCGGTGTAAAAAAAAGGTGGACAAAATGCCCACCCCCTAAGCTAAGAGAATATTCCGTTGCTATTAACCCAACAATTTTTTAGCTGTAGCTAACACATTATCAACGCTAAAACCAAATTTCTCTAAACAAACGCCGCCAGGAGCAGAAGCACCAAAGCGGTCAATTGTCACAGTATCACCTTCACTACCAATATATTTGTGCCAACCGAAGCTACTAGCAGCTTCTACAGCCAAACGCTTGGTGACAGCTTTAGGTAGAACAGATTCTTTGTAAGCTGCATCTTGTGCTTCAAATAAATCCCAAGCACTCAAGGAGACTACACGGACTTTCTTACCTTCGGCTGCAAGTTTCTCCGCTGCGGTGACACAGAGGTTCAACTCTGAACCAGTACCCATGAGGATGATATCGGGTGTACCATCGCACTCTACTACTACATATCCACCCTTAGCTACACCTTCAATTGATGTACCGGCTAAGTTGGGGACATTTTGACGGCTAAACGCCAACAAAGTAGGAGCGTTATTCTTCGCTCTTTCAATTGCAACTTTGTAAGCACCAGAGGTTTCATTACCATCGGCGGGGCGAATCACTGTCAGGTTAGGAATCGCGCGTAAAGAAGCCAGGGTTTCGATAGGTTGGTGGGTGGGGCCGTCTTCACCTTGTCCGATGGAGTCGTGAGTCATCACCCAAATCGAGCCGGCTAGAGAGAGTGCAGATAAGCGGATAGCAGCCCGCATATAATCGGTGAAGATGAGGAAGGTCGCACCGTAGGGAATTAAGCCTGAACTGTGCAACGCCATCCCATTACAGATTGCGCCCATACCATGTTCCCGCACACCAAAGTGAATGTTGGGGTTTTGGTATTGTCCTTTTTGGAAATCGCCCTTACCTTTGATTTCGGTCAGGTTGGAGTGGGTTAAGTCAGCTGAACCACCAATGAGTTCAGGTAAAACCGCCGCCAACTTATTGAGACAGGTTTCTGAGTGCTTCCGGGTAGGTAATCCTTTGTCTTCGGGGGTGTAGGTAGGTAGTACCTTATCCCAACCGTCAGCTAGTTTACCACTTAGGTAACGCTCAAATTCAGCCGCTTCTTGGGGATACTTCGCTTTGTAATCAGCAAAAGTCTTGTTCCATTCAGATTCGTAGCCAGCACCGCGTTCTACGGCTTTGCGGGTATGGTTGAGGACATCTTGAGGAATGACAAATGGTTCATGTTCCCAACCCAAATTTTTACGGGTTAATGCTACTTCGTCTCCACCTAAAGCTGCACCGTGAATACCAGCCGTATTAGATTTATTGGGAGAACCGTAACCGATAATAGTTGTCACCTTAATCATGGTGGGTTTATCGGTGACAGCTTTCGCTTCTTCAATAGCTTTGTGAATTGCGTCTAAATCGGTGTTACCATTTTCAACGTGCAGGACGTGCCAGCCGTAAGCTTCAAACCGCTTAGAAACATCTTCGGTAAAAGCAACATCTGTAGAACCATCAATAGAGATGTGGTTATCGTCGTACAGAGCGATGAGTTTACCTAAACCCAAGTGTCCAGCGAAGGAAGCAGCTTCACCGGAAACGCCTTCCATGTTGCAACCGTCACCTAGAATTACATAGGTGTAATGGTCAACAATTTTGGCATCAGGTTTGTTGAATTTAGCTGCGAGATGAGCTTCTGCGATCGCTAAACCCACACCATTGGCAATACCTTGACCTAGGGGGCCAGTGGTGACTTCTACGCCTGCGGTCATGAAGTTTTCAGGGTGTCCGGGGGTTTTAGATTCCCACTGCCGGAATTGCTTGATATCTTCAATGCTGACGCTATCGTAGCCTGTCAGATAGAGCAGGGCATACTGCAACATCGAACCGTGACCAGCAGACAGAACAAAGCGATCGCGGTTAAACCACTTGGGGTTTTTGGGGTTAAACCGCATAAAGCGATCCCAGAGTACGAAAGCCATCGGAGCTGCGCCCATCGGCAGTCCTGGATGTCCCGATTTTGCCTTTTCTATAGCATCAACAGCCAAGAAACGGATCGAATTAATACAAAGTTCTTCGAGGGATTGGGTTGCAACAGCCATAATCTATATATTTTTAACGACGGGTTAGTACTCTTGGAGCTACTCTTAACGGGGTAGTTTTTAACAGTTATCAGTGATCAATGATCAGTTATCAGCAGTAAATTTTATGTTGATAACTGTTGACTGTTAACTGTTAACTGATGGAAGTTCCCCTACAGTATCATCATCCCATTCCCAATTGTGCATGGACAAGCGGGGTATCCTGAGTTTCTGGTAATTAATCAAGCCAAAAACCAGGTCAACTTGAACCCTTGGCTGATTGGGGAATGACATTTACGATACTGTTGTTGTTTTGATTACGGGATAGCCAACATAGATAATGATTTCAGCTTCTCAGTAAGAATGGAAAACTTGAAAGTCAAGAAGAAGAATTCAGAACTCAGGAATCAGGATGCAGAATAGAAAAATTCAAGATTTCTGAACTTTGGATTCTTCATTCATGTTTTAGATTATGAGCAAGTCGATTACTCACATTATCTCCTAATTTTTGAACTATTCTGTCCCCTGAATTCTATTTTGAGTGCTGAGTCATGTTAGCGGTAGCGCGGCGTTTAGCCCGTGCTGAGTGCTGAGTCAGGACTTTTAACTTCCGCGTAGCGGAGCTAGACGTATTTTCTAAAGGCGAGGGTGACATTATGTCCACCAAATCCAAAGGAATTGGATAAGGCTACATCGACTTTGAGAGCGCGGCTAGAGTTGGGTACGTAATCTAAATCACACTCTGGATCAAGGTTTTTGATATTGATTGTAGGTGGAATGCGATCGTTAGCAGTAGCTAAGACTGTGGCTACAGCTTCAATACCTCCAGAACCACCTAACAGGTGTCCTGTCATTGATTTAGTGGAACTGACGGCGATTTTGTAGGCATGATCGCCCAAGGCTCTTTTAATCGCTGCCGTTTCCGTAGAATCGTTAGCCGGGGTGCTAGTACCGTGGGCATTAATATAGCTGACTTGATCTGGGGTAATACCTGCGTCTTTTAGTGCCAACTGAATGGCTCTGGCTGCGCCTTCACCGCCAGGGACAGGGGAGGTTATATGGTACGCATCACAGGTCATGCCATAACCAACGATTTCGGCATAAATGCGTGCGCCACGACTGAGAGCGTGTTGCAACTCTTCCAGAATCAAGATTCCCGCACCTTCACCCATGACAAATCCATCGCGATCGCGATCGAAGGGACGGCACGCATGAGTGGGGTCATCGTTGCGAGTAGAAAGGGCGCGTGCAGCCGCAAAACCAGCTACAGACAAGGGAGTTATCGCCGCTTCACACCCACCACAAATCATGGCTTGAGCATAACCACCTTGAATCATGCGAAAAGCGTCCCCAATGGCGTTAGAACCTGCGGCGCAAGCAGTCACAGTACAGTTATTAGGGCCTTTAGCACCAGTATGAATTGCTGTCAGTCCCGCCGCCATATTAGCGATCATCATGGGAATCATGAATGGACTACAGCGATCTGGGCCACGGTTAAGGTAGATGGTTTGCTGGTCTTCCATGACCTTAATACCGCCTACACCAGAACCGATAATAACTCCTACCTGTTCGGCGTTGAGTTCATTAATAACTAACTTGGCATCTGCAACTGCTTGTTTGGCTGCTGCGACTCCAAATTGGGAAAATCGATCCATGCGCTTGGCTTCTTTGCGATCCATGTATTCATGCGGATCGAAATTTTTCACCTCTCCAGCAATGCGACAATCATGGCTAGACGCATCAAAAAAAGTGATGTAGTCAATGCCATTGCGTGCGCTTAACAATCCTTCCCAATATTCAGCAGGTGTGTTACCAATAGGTGTAATCGCGCCAACACCAGTTACAACAACGCGGTTACGATTATAATCTGTCATGACTCAGTAAAAGATGGCGAGAAAGTTGCAAGTAAAGTTATGAGTAGTGAGTGCTGAGTGCTGAGTGCTGAGTGCTATAAAGCCCTGTGGGCATAGCTGCGCTTAGAGCGGTAGCGCGGCGTTTAGCCGGTGCTGAGTAGGAAATTTCACTCAGCAGTAGTGTTCCGAGTTCCGAGTTAGAAATCTTACTCATAACTCATTACTCATTACTCAGCACTCATAACTCAACACTTTCTTAAGCGGATGCGGCAACTTTGCTGTTGATGTAATCCACTGCTTCTTGAACGGTTGTAATTTTTTCGGCGGCTTCATCGGGAATTTCGATATCAAATTCTTCTTCCAAAGCCATTACTAATTCCACTGTATCTAGAGAATCTGCCCCTAAATCGTTAGCAAAATTTGCTGTTTCGGTAACTTTTTCCTCGTCAACACTAAGTTGTTCAACAATGATTTTCTTGACTTGTGCAAAAATTTCTGCCTGGCTCATATATAAAATTCCTTAACCAACTGCTATTTTCTGCTCTTGATGTTATGGGAGACATGGTTTTGAGCATATACATCTTATCGGAAAGCGCGATCGCCCGTATACGTCCTTGTCCAAAATAGGAAGAGAGTGGTGAGTGCTGAGTGCTGAGTGCTGAGTTGTGAGTGCTGAGTTGTGAGTGCTGAGTTGTGAGTGCTGTTAGCGGTAGCGCGGCGTTTAGCCGGTGCTGAGTTGTGAGTGCTGAGTTGTAAGTTGTGAGTGAGATTCACCACTCAGCAAGCTGCTCATGTTCCACTACCCTAACTAAACTTGGAACTCATAACACTTTTTAATACTGCTTGTTATCAATTCTTACTAAATTTTTAGTGAATGTTCAAAAAATATACATTTCCTTCTCAGTATCCCTGGTGAGAGGTGAGAAAACAGTTATCATCGGGGCAGTTGCCCTAAACCACACTTACTTTTATGCTATCTCAAACACTAAAATATGCTTACTTCCCTGGTTGTGTAGCTCAAGGTGCTTGCGGGGAATTATACCAGTCAACTCAAGCCTTGACTCAAGCATTAGGTATTGAACTGATTGAACTCAAGAAAGCTGCTTGTTGCGGTTCAGGTACATTCAAAGAAGATTCTCAACTGTTAGAAGATACAGTTAATGCCAGAAATATTGCCCTCGCAGAAGCATTAAATTTACCCCTACTGACTCATTGCAGTACCTGTCAGGGTGTGATTGGTCATGTTAACGAACGCTTGCAAGATTTTCAAACCAGTAACCCTGATTATGTGAAGCAAGTTAATGGCTTGTTAAACAAAGAAGGCTGTCTACCTTATCGCGGTAAAACAGAAGTTAAACATATCCTCTATGCGCTAGTCAGAGATTATGGCTTAGAGGAAATTAGCAACCGTGTTACCCGTAAGTTATCTGGGCTAAAGTGTGCAGCTTTTTATGGCTGTTATCTCCTCCGCGCCCAAAAACCTATGCCCGACGAAGACCCTTACAATCCAGAAGCAATGGAAAATGTCTTTCGAGCGGTGGGTGCAACACCAATTTATTATCGTGGTCGGACTCAATGTTGTGGCTGGCCTCTTTCTAGCTATGCTACTACCCAATCCTTCCAGATGGCTGGGATGCACATTCAAGACGCTTTAACTGCTGGTGCTGATTGTTTAGTTACCCCTTGTCCTCTGTGTCATCTAAATTTAGATTCTCGTCAACCAGAGGTAGAAAAAGTAATTGGGCAAAAATTAGGTTTGCCCGTGTTACATTTACCCCAGTTAATTGCTTTGGCATTAGGGGTTAGCCCCAAAGAATTGGGTTTAGAACGGCATATTGTTTCTACAAAACCCGTTTTAGAAAAGTTAGGATTTTGAAGAAATTGGGGGCTGGTGATTAGGGATTGGACAGAAAAAGTCAAAAGTCAACATGACAAAGAAACAGACTTTTCAAACATCCTCTAAGAGTTCTTTAATTTTGAATTTTTAATTGATTTCTCCCTTAAACTGACGTTGGAGATGTCTAAAAAATTTATACATCTCTGGCAAGCGGCTGTAAATACCAGCAACTTTGAGATATGTTCTATGGGGAACAGCAGGAGTCCCAGAAACAACATCTCCTGCTGCAACATTGTGCAGAATACCGCTTTGAGCCGAAGCAATTGAGCCATCACCCATTGTTGCTTGATTGGCAATTCCGACTTGTCCGGCTAAAATCACACGATTGCCTAATTTGACTGCTCCAGCCATACCAGTTTGGGCAGCGATCGCGCAACCTTTACCAATTTGACAACCATGAGCAATCTGCACTAGGTTATCGATTTTGGTATCGTATCCTATCCTGGTTTCTCCCACGGCTGGGCGGTCAACGGTCGTATTACAACCTATTTCTACTCGATCTTCTAAGACTACATAGCCGGATTGTTCCATTTTGAACCAACCAGTCCGGGTAGGGACAAAGCCAAAACCCTCTGCACCGATGACAGCACCGCTATGAATGACGCAATCTGCACCAATTTGGCTACGTTCTTCGATGGTACAGTTAGCGTGCAAGGTGGTGCGATCGCCTATCTTCACATCGGGATAAATGACGACGTTGGGATGAATAATCACACTGTCACCGATTTCTGCTCTTTCCTGAATCACCGCATGGGGGCCAATGTAGACATCTTCACCAATTTTGGCTGTGGGATGAATAACGGCTGTAGGATGAATGGCTGGGCTGGGAGTGTATGGTTGATAAAATATAGCGATCGCTTTGGCAAACAACAATCTTGGTTGCTTTGTCGCTACCCAAGCTATGCCTCGTTCTTCTGCTTGAGCTTGTATCGTTTGATCATGAGGCAAAATTAAAGCACTAGCATTTGTCGTGTTGATAAAAGAGGCAAATTTCCCACCTTCTACGTAACTTAAAATACCAGTTTTTGCGTCTTCAATGGCCGCTACCCCTATAAGTTCTGGGTCATTATTTTGATTGATTTTCAGACTATGGTCGATTGCGGTGTCACCAAATTGGTGTATGATTTCGCTGAATTTCATATTCGCGTATTTATTTAGTAGTTTTCTCAGTAAAAGCAAGATTATACTATTTCATATCACGTCAGCTTGATTGCTGATCTGACTTTTCACGTCATGTGGAAAAGTCCACGGAAAATCTAACTTCCAAACCAGGATTTCAAAGTCTCTCTCCTCGGAGGAGAGAGATTTAGAGAGAGGTTTTCCAGATTCCGTGAAAAGTTAGGATTGCTGATGAAGCCCCAAGAAGCCCACCCCGTGAACATGGTGGGGTTTAATGAATGTTGGAAGCATAGTTAATTAATCTTCAATGCTTTACTTACCAGATGAAACTAATTTTTTTAACCTTCTCAAATATCTTTTCATAATTCTCATTTTATTAATTAACATAGGATTGCCTGATGGAACTTTTGGCATTAAATCTTCTCGCAATACATATACACCATCGTTACTGTCATAGTTTAATTTGGCTGCGGGTTTAATCTTTGTTTGCCATTCATCTCCAGATAGTTGCAGATTAGTCATACTCGCACCTTGATTATGGGAGTGAGTTACTACCATTAATTGAGATTCATGCTTAAAATTCTGACTACCTCTAGCTCTTGCTAACAAACGGACACTGATCCGTTTTTGTATCTGTTGAGGTGAACGATGTTGATAGTGTTTTAATCTAATCCTAAATGGATATATTGCCCCAAAATAAGGCCACCCCTGATCTTTATCCCAAAATAAATCCTGGTCATATCTGAAGAAACGCGCCTCTGACCAATTATTCAGATAGTAATGACACTTTTGTTCAACTGGTATTTCATCATCATAAATTGACGGTTGCTGACTATAAATTTCTAAATCCTTATCAGTAAAGAAGTATTGAAAACTAGCAGCCCAAACTGCTTGATATTGCCCTGGTATTTCCCCTAAGAAACTACGCGGATTGTCAATATAAATTTCATCAGCATCTAACCGACACCACCAGTCACCTGTTGAACTATTGGCTCGATAATGATGAAAGAGATCAGCCCATAAACCGTGATGATATGTGCAGTTATCTTGCTTGTAAGGAATGATTTTTTGATGTTTTTGAGACAGGTTTAAAATCTTTTCCCATGTGCCATCTGTACTACCATTATCCAAAACATATATAAAATCAGACCAGATTATTGCTGATGTGAGTGTTTGCTCAATGATGTCAGCTTCGTCTTTAACTACACAAATACTATGAATTTTCATGACCTTACCTCTTAGAAAATCTCATGAGTGCAGAATTGCTGCGGCGTAAACTGTAAAAAATTTGGATAAATTGTTGATAGCCATTATCCCCTAACCAGTGCATTAATGCGATCGCTACACTGAGACGAATATATTCTTTAGTAAAGATGATCAAAAAATCATGCTTCAGAGCTTGCCGACGAAAAACATCTGCTTGTTTATTATCTCTATCTTTACTTTGTAAACATTTCCATGCTAATAACAAATAAAGATTACCATAGCTCCGCTTTCTCAAATGTAAAAACTCAACTGGAGCAGACTGAAAAGCTTTTTCAAAAATGGTGCGAAAATCGTGTATCAGTTGAGGATAATTTTTAGATTTATTATGAGAATGCTGACGGTAGCTAACTAGAGGTTCTTTAATCAAAGCACAAGGATAAACCGCAGCGATTCGCAACCACATATCCCAATCTGGTGCTGCGTCAATACTTGCATCAAATACTCCTACTTGCTCAAAGCATTGGCTACGAATCATAGGCACACTACCACATTCAATCAAATTGCGAGCTGTAAATTTATCCCAGATATATCCTTCTGCATCCGGTTTGACTATTCTACCTGTAGGCTCACTTTTTTCATTTATATAAGCGACCCAATTGTAAACTAATCCTATTTCTGGATTTGATTCCAAAACCCTGATTTGCTTTTCTAATTTAGTCGGCTGCCAAAAATCATCAGCATCCATAAAAGCTATAAACTCACATTGGGAGTGTTTTATACCTGTGTTTCTTGCTCCTGATGAACCTTGATTTTGTTGACTAACTAATTTAACTCTTGAATCTTTGATTTGAGATACCCATTCAGCCGTTCCATCTGAACTACCATCATCAACAATGATTACTTCAAAATCATCAAAAGTTTGATTAAAAAGACATTTGATAGTTTCAGGAAGATAATTTATCGCATTGTAAGCAGGAATTATCACAGAAACTTTTGGCATATTTATAACTCTTATTTTGCTAATGGGATAAAGGTGATCTATCCATTTGTTGAGAATTGCCTATTTCATCCCAATCCCAACCTGCTACTGCTAAAGAAAGCCACCAATAGAACAAAAGAGTAGTGTGCTTCCAGATATTGTCAGTCAACATTCCCAGCAGAATAGCGGTGAAAACAGCCAACAGGATAAAGCAAAAGTTCTGTTGTGAGCGATTATTTCTAGCCGCAGACATGAGATTTATAAGGCGATAAACTTGAGCTGCCAGAAAGATCAAAAATGTTGTGAATCCTACTATCCCTCCCTCAGCTAAGGCTCGGAGATAATCATTATGAGCCTCGTTTTTTAACACAGTTAAGTAGGAAGCTGTATTTAACCCATAACCAAGTAACGGCGAGTTCTTCCAAGCCTCCCACATAAAATGCCATTGTGCTATTCTCCAATTAAAACTATTTCCGTCTGTCCAAGATAGTAAAATTGCCCGCCATATCTCTATATCTGGATTTAAGAGTGGTGTATCTGCCAGTGAGCCAAGGCGTTCTCGTCCAAACTCTGTACTCGCAAATAAAATTATTACTAATCCTAATAGTAAAAAGCCACCAATTAAATTGACGAGATTTAATTTAGGTACAATCATTACTAAAACAAACACAAACAGCATTGCTGTCATAGTTAGAGCTTTGGTACTAACAAAAAAGAAAGCAAGTAAGCCTAGCAAACATAACCAAGGCCAACGTTTTGGTGTGTTACCTATCTTCCAACAGGTTAGCGCGATAAATAGTAATAAGAATGTGGCAAATGTAGAAGGATGACCTAGAGTTCCTCTAATACGCGAAGCTGATTCTAATTCCCCAGTATTGACGCTACCTTGAGCCAGGAAGGAAGGTAGTAATGAAGGCGGTAAGAACATCTGCATTGATGATACTGTCAGGGGAATAACAAGACTCAAGAACAAGGCAGTAATTACTGTCTGAGGTTTCAACTTCCCCTTAAGTTGCATGACGAGCAAATAAACCATTAACCACGAAAATAAACGTGTCCACTCACGGACGCCTTCTAAGAGATATGTCCCATCTAAACCTAGCCCTCCTAATGGTAATAGCACTACCCACATTCCTTGTAGTGCGACCCATCCAGCAAAAAACCACCAAAATCTATCTACTTTGATGGCTTGATTTGTTAATAAAGAAACAGCTACATATAATAACGCCAAGCCACTTAAACCAACCGCAAAAGCAGATGGAATTTGCTGTGCAGAAAATGTATCTAAAGCACTACGCAAAACTAATAAGCCGATAACTGCTTGCTCAAATTTACCAAAAAACCAGACAACCACAGCTACGGCAAATATAGGCAAGCCGATTAACAAGGGGCTAACACCGACTAGAAACCCTGTTACTATGCCAATGGCAATACCTGCTAACCCAACCAAAATTCCCACATGGGAATAACGACTTGAGCGTTTATTAGTCAACATTGTTATCTTCACCTCAAATCGTTCTGGGAATTTCTGCTACTACTCCCTAGCAAGTTCAAGCGTCTCAAAGGCCTAGATAGGAAGGATTGGTTCTCATCAATGGGATAGCGATAATATTTTTCTGTCTCAGTTTCCATCCCATTGATCACTACTCCCAGAATCGGTATCCGGTTTTGATTGAGTTCTGCTACTGCTCTTTGCAATGATTCTTTAAGTGTGACACTGGGGCGCGTAGTCATGATGACGCCATCACTATATTGACTGAGGGTGGAAGCATCAGCACAAACCCCCAGAGGCGGTGTGTCTATAATAACTAGATCATAGTGTAATGCGGCTTCGGCTACGAGAGATTTCATTGCTTCTGACTCCAGCAACTGTGAAGGTCTACCATGTAGTTCACCACAAGTCAATACAAAAAGGTTTTCAATATCTGTTGACTGTGCAGCACTCAGTAATGATCTATTCCCATTGAGGACATCGGTAATGCCTGGTTTGGGAGGTAGGTTAAACAATGTATGCTGTACAGGTCTACGCAAATCTGCATCAATGATGAGTGTGCGGCGAGATAGCATGGCTGCAACAGCACCTAAGTGCGACACCACAACTGATTTACCTTCTCCAGAGATGGTACTGCTCACCACGACAATCTGCAATTTATCACTGCTACGAAATTCTAGATTTTTGAGGAGCATCCGGTAAGGCTCAACTAAGCCTACATCGTCTAAGAATTTTTCGGCTGGTTCGAGGGTGAGCTTAGTAGCAGGGAGGCGTGGTAAAACTCCCAGCAGTGGTAACTTCAGTAGCTCCTCTGCGTCTGCAACATCATAGAGTCTATTATCCATTAACTCTAATAGCAGCACTATCCCGGTAGCTAGAATGCTACCAAAGAACATAGCGATAACTAACACAACCGATCGCTTGGGATAAGCGTAAGCAGTTGGGGCTTGGGCTATTTCGATGATTCTGAGATTACTTACCTTTTGCGCTTCCGCAATCCGTGCTTCTTCTAGCTTGCTTTGTAGCAATTTCAAAGACTCGGCCGCTTCCTCCCGTTGACGAGTGAGCATGGTGAGTGGTTGTTGTCTGAGAGGCAATACTGTTAAACGAGCCTGGAGGTTAGTTCTCATAGACTGAACTGCTCGGAGCTTGTTTTCAACTGCTAGACGCTCAACTTCGTTATTGATTAGCTGGGTGGTGAGATTTTGACTGATTTGATCAGATGCAACGTCAGCAGAAGAAGCGGTTTGATTTGCTGGTGATACCCGCGCCACTTCCTCGCCATACAAAGTCCGAATTTGATCTCGCTGTCCTAGTAGGGATACAACTCTGGGGTGATTATCTGTAAACTGTAAACGAGCTTCTATGAGTTGAGTTTCTAATTGGGTTAATTTAGCTCTTAAGGCTTTGAGTTGTTCGTCTTGACCGCTACGTACTGATGTATAGGCGTTATTGATATTTTTAGTAGCAGTAAGTTTTCTCAGGGAATCATCCCGCGATCGCGCTTCTTGTACTTGAGCTAATAATATCCGTTCTTGGTCTTCTAGATTCGCTAAACTCTCGACTAAGCTCCGAGTTTGGTCGGTATCTGCAATCACACCACTTTGCTGTCTATATTTAGACTCCGCCACTTCTGCTTTTTGTAAGCGATTACGAGCTACTGGTACTTCTTTTTCTAAAAATTGTCTGACTTTAGTCGCTTCTGAGCTAATCGCTTGAATATTTTCCTCAACCATTGCTTGGGAAACAGCATTTAGCACTTCAGCCGCAAACTCAGGATTTTGGTTGTAATAGCGCACTTCTAGAATATTAGTAGCTGGTACAATGCTGACTTTCAATGAGGAAGTGATATCTGTAGTTTTTAGATCAATTGGATTGGCACTATTTTTGTTTTGGGAAACCAGCTTCTCTATAGCCTTATCCAAAACAGCCTGTGATTTCACTAGCTCGGCTTGATCTGCTAGGGGGTTGCTGCTCCGTCCCACAACTGAAGGTTGTGTCAGATCACGTCCTAATTCTGAAACGCTGACACCTTTAGCATCAACCATCAATCTTGCTGATGTTTCATAAAAACGCGGAGTTACAGCCAGGTAAGCAACTGATGCGCCAATCACAGCCGCTAAGGTAGACAAAGCTGGCAACCCTCTACGTCGTAATACTGCCAATAAGGTTGAAATACCTTTTCCCATTACCTATACCTTGATTTCTTTCAGATCGGACTATCCAACTTGGATACAGTATTAAAAAATATTAACTACTCGGTATCATAACTGATGACAACGGCACTCAATACAAACTAATTACTTTTAAAGAGTCGGTTTTTAGATATGATTGGGCTTGCCTATTTCTTAGTTCCTACTTTAGCTAGATCCATATCTTTGGTTTCTGGCTGAAATCCACCTGAAATTTCCGAAGAGTTCAAAACTTGTGTATATAGTTGCAATATTTCCGATGTAATATGATCCCAACTGTAGTTGAGATTGACATGATTTTGTGCTTTCTTGGCTATGGGGGCTAGTTTTTCTGGGTAACGCAACGCCCAGTCTAAGACAGAAATACAAGAGTCTAAGTTGCCAGCTTTAAATAGTATTCCTCGCTCTTCCCCTAGTAGTTGTTGATGAGGTGGAATATCACTACCTACAACCGGGATACCTTCTCGCATCGCTTCTAGCATCGATAAAGGTAATCCCTCTAAGTCAGAAGGCAGAACAAACAAACCTGCGCCTCGGACAATTTCCCAAAGACGAGAACCTCTAAGTTCCCCTGCGAAGACTATATTTCTTTGACGGGCAATTTTTTCTAGTAGTTGGCTAGTAAATGTTTTCGTATCACTGACACCCCCAGCCAAAACTAGTTTCCATCCTCTTGGGTTGAGCGCACTAAAAGCTTCAACTAACAAATCAGGACGTTTTTCTGGTACGAGTCTGCCTAAAAACAGAATATAACGCCCTTTTTCCAGTCCTAGATTAGTACCATAGTGAAAATTGGGATCTGAATAACCATAACTTGCTGGAGCTGTGGGAATATAAACCGTCTCTTTGCCATATGTTTGCAAAAAGTATGTTTGCAGTGATTTTGACACCACCATCATGCCGTGGCTAAAACGGACAGATGCCTTTTCTCCAAGTTGAATCAGCCTCGTAGACAAACTTCCCCACTTAGCTCGTTGCCAGTCTAAACCGTGACAGGTAACTACGATTTTTGACGAGTTAGCAATCCTAGGTATGCAGGTAAACAAAGCTGGGCCGAGGGCATGAAAATGGATAATATCATATTTCTGCCCAGTGGCGGCGATCGCTCCCATCGCTGAAGTAACTAGAGCATCCAAACCATAATAGTAGTCCAAACCTGGGAAAGAAATGACTCGCACCCCTCGAAAATCATAATTTTCCCAGCCAAAATTCTCTGTGTAAGATGAGCGAGCAAATAAATCTACAGTGTGTCCCTGTGACACCATCCGAGGATAAATTTCTGCACAATAATGCTCAATACCACCCTGTTTTGGTGGTATACCTTTTGCACCAATTACTGCAACTTTCATAATTAATTAGCCGTGAAGAACGAGATGATTAATAGCGAACACACACACAAAAAATAGGGAATTGGGCTTTCTAGTCTGAGGGAATCTGGCTTTTATTAGCGGCTAGCTGTGACTAAATATTTTGTTTCCCAACTTTGCCACATCTTTTTATACACTTCATTGATTACGGTACTGGCTGCATAAGGTTGAGCTGTGCGTACACAGGCAGAAACTGGATAACTTCCTGGATTCATCACTACTTGACGTAGAGCATTAGCAATGCAGTCTGGAGTTCGTTCTTCGCAAACAATACCACTATCAGACGAGAGTAATTTTGGAGTTTCACCCGCTTGCGTAGTTACTATGGGTATACCGCAAGCCAGAGCCTCAAGTACCACAAAAGGCAAACCCTCAAAGGCACTACTCAGCACCAACGCATGGCACACACGATGTAAATCAGCTAGTTCCTTTTGCTTGACTGCTCCTAGCATTGTCACCCGCCCTGCCAATCCTAGCCGGGCAATCTCAGCACGGATTGGCTCGGCTAACTCACCATTACCTGCCATTAATAGATGAATGTTGGAGTTGTCTAAAGCCGCTATGGAACGGATGAGGAGGATGGGATCTTTTTGGGGATGTAAACGACCTGCAAACATAATAAAGCGGGTGTTGTCATCTAATCCCCAGCGCATAGCCAGTTCGCGTCTCCCCTGTTCTCGTTTATCTGGTGGTAAGGGGTAAAAAATTTCTTCGTCAAAGGTATTCTTGAGAAAAGCTACCCGCTCTCGCAAGTTGGGGTATCGCTGTTGATAAAGTTTCATGGACTCTGTGTTGCAAGAGTAGATTTGATGAAACTGATCTACCAACATCTTTTCTAAGGCAAAATAAGCGGAGGGAAACTTTCTCCAGAGAATTGCGTTTTTATCATCCTTTGCCGCAATCTGGGCTTGAATGTCATTTTGAATAAATAGAGTCTTTTCTCCCTGCCAATGACGCGTCACTATGGTTGGTTCTATCCTGTAAAAGTGCATAAAATCTGAAGCGTAATTACGCCCAACCAAAGCGGCCGTATATTTAATAGTTGTCGGGATCAGACCTCTGAAATCGTCGTTCTCTATTAAACATAGGGGTAAAAAACTAATTTCTCTGCCGGCGAATTCTTTTTGTTGCCACTTACCTAGAACTTGAGAGCGATCGCTTGCTGTCCCTACAAGTCGCACTTCAAACTCCCTAGGAGCATACTTCATAAATGTGTTGATTAGTGTCTGAATTCCTCCTATCGAAGTGTACCAGGGATTGAACTGGTAAAAAATCGTTAGAACTGGTTTACGCATTACTCACACCATAAGGGAACTTTGCTGCATACAAAGTCAGAATTGACGAATATAGAAGAAATACTGAAATTTAGCCGTATTTTATGCAACAAACGTACTGAAACATACACAGCCTTATCGTAGTATCTCTATGTTGAAAAGTCACTTTATCGTTAAAGTCTTCACCAAAAGTTTACATTCGTGACAAAAAAATCTTTGGCGAAAAACTTCATAATTTCATAACTACTATCTATGAACCCTTTACTACATCAATTCATGAAGATATCCGTAGTTATTATGAAGGTACTTTAAAGTAGCTTCATAATAACTTTATGGAGAAATAGGTGACAGGTGACAGGTGACTGGGGACAGGGGAGCAGGGGAAGAAAAATACAATGCCCACCCACTCATTACTCATTACTCATTACTCATTATTCATTACTCATTATTCATTACTCATTACTCATTATTCATTACTCATTATTCATTACTCATTATTCATTACTCATTA
>NZ_CAWUDL010000021.1:0-83343 GCF_963920945.1 Anabaena sp. CCY 9402-a | reverse complement strand
GTCATTTTGAAATCTCTCTTAATTTTTATTAGTAAATAAGATGCGTTTTCCCTAGCTGTTAGACAAGTTCACACTGAAGGTATTTATCCCAGTGAGGCAACTATTTCAAGGCTATTAGCTAAACCAGGGTGTTTTCGTGACAAACAAGTTCGCGCTGCCCTTAAAGCTGCGCGAAGAGAAATTTGTTTGGAATCACAACCTTGCCGTCCTTTATTGGAAGCATAAGCTTGCCGTTGCGGTAAAGTTATGGGTAAAGTAACATAACACACTCTACTCGTGAATTTTATTTTTATGGGGGTGGAGGGACTTGAACCCACACGACCGTTTAAGGTCAACGGATTTTCATTCTCCCGCAGCTTTCGCTACTGCCTCTTGGCTTTGAGAATTGGACTCTCTCTTTACCCTCGACTTAACGTTAGGGTAGCTCCCGTCGAGTCTCTGCACCTTCCGACTAGTTAAGAGTTGAAACTTAAGACCTACAAGCTAATATTCACTCGTGACTTAGCACTCACTACTTCTTCGGCTTGGCTCAGGATTGCCTTGTCTGTCACCAGATTTAGGTTTCCCTGAGTTTGAGAGCATCCACTTCAAGGATTTCTCCTTTAAGGCTCAATTTAATTTAAGTCCGTAGCGTCTACCATTCCGCCACACCCCCCCACTTAGTTGGGAGCTAGTTATTTTTCAGAGGTAGCAAATACCTCCTCATCTATTTCAGCATTAAATGTGTTTTTTGTCCAACCAGATAGAAATTTTATCTTTTCAGAGCTAGTTGCTCTTTTTAGCGTCGAGTTGCTTATGCTACCCTGCTGCTAATTAGATTTAGCATTTCCAATCTTGTTTAACAAAATTACCACTGTTTTACTACCTTTGCCATTGTAGCATGATTTCAGCATTTTGATCAGCAATAATCAGGAATTTTTGCAAGATTCATTTAAAAGCCCAATAGTTATGGTTTCTTTAGGCTTAATATTCAGCCTATGATGGAAATACAGATGCACCAAACAAAGAGTTTATGATTTTACCCCTCCTATATCTGGCTCTAGCCGGAGCTTATTTGTTAGTTGTCCCCGTGGCTTTGATGATCTACATGAAGCAACGCTGGTATGTGGTTAGCTCAATAGAGCGTACCTTTATGTATTTCCTGGTGTTCCTCTTCTTCCCAGGACTTTTGGTTTTGTCGCCGTTTGTGAATCTGCGTCCTAAACCACGGAAAATTGAAGTTTAACAAGATTGGTAGGTCATAACTCTCATGCGACGGATTGACGCGATTGGCATTGGTTTTGGCATTTTCATAGCTGGCGGCTTGGCATATCTGGGTTTACAGCTAGTGGGTATTGATAATCAACTAGCGGGGATATGGAGTCAAGCCTTGCTAGTCGTTGGCTTGATTGGCTGGGTAGCTACCTATGCCTTACGCGCAGGGGGGAAAAAAATGACCTACCATCAACAACGAGAGCAGTATGAGGAAGCCTTTTTTCAAAAACGACTAGATGAACTCTCTCCCGAAGAATTAGCGAAAATTCAAGCGGAGATTGAACAAGAGAGTGCTGAGTGAGTTATGAGTGCTGAGTTATGACTTATGAAGTGGGGTAAGTCAATATTAAGACTTTGTACAAACGTCCAAACCATAAATCACTAACCGTCGATACACTCCGACACAACTTGAACTTATGTTAAGAGGTCTATTGCTCCACACTCAGCACTCAGCACTCAGCACTCAGCACTCAGCACTCCACACTCAGCACTCAGCACTCCACACTCAGCACTCCACACTCAGCACTCAGCACTCAGCACTCAGCACTCAGCACTCCACACTCCACACTCCACACTCAGCACTCAGCACTCAGCACTCCACACTCCACACTCAGCACTCAGCACTCAGCACTCACTCCATTTTCCGGTGGTCAGTTGTTTGTTACTATTGACTACTGACCACTGAGAACTGACGACTAATTAATGACCGTTATTGCCGATCGCTTTCAAACCCTCAAGCGGAATCAAGAGTGCGCTCTGATTCCGTTTATTACTGCCGGTGATCCAGATTTAGCCACCACCGCCGCAGCGTTAAAGATTTTAGATTCCAGTGGGGCTGATTTTATTGAATTGGGTGTTCCCTATTCTGATCCTCTCGCGGATGGGCCAGTGATTCAAGCCGCCGCTACCCGCGCTTTGCAAAAGGGGACAAAATTAGAAGCTGTCCTAGAAATGTTGCAAGCCACTACGCCTAGTTTGCAAGCACCGATTATTTTATTTACCTACTACAACCCCATCCTACACAGGGGAATTGACAAGTTTTTAGAGCAAATAGCGGCGGCTGGGGTGGCTGGGTTGGTAGTACCTGATTTACCTCTAGAAGAAGCAGCAGGACTGCTAAAACCAGCAAGTGAACGGGGGATTGATTTAACCTTGTTAATCGCGCCTACTAGCTCTGTAGACAGAATAGAGGCAATTTCTCAAGCTTCCCAAGGGTTTATCTATTTGGTGAGTGTCACAGGGGTCACAGGGATGCGATCGCAGATGGAAATCCGCGCATCTGATTTATTACCAGAAATTCGGCGTTTTACCGATAAACCCATTGGTGTCGGCTTTGGTATTTCTCAACCCGAACAAGCAACCCAGGTCAAAGCCTGGGGAGCAGATGCAATCATTGTGGGTAGTGCTTTTGTCCAGCGTTTAGCCGAAGGTACACCAGAACAGGGACTAAGTGCGATCGCCCAATTTTGTCAAAATCTTAAAGCAGCTATCAAAACATCTTGTTGATCAAGATAAACTAGATTAAAAAGTATAACAAGGCCGTTTTTTTACCCTAATCTGGTGGACAATTCAACATTTATGGTTTTGAATATTAACATTGGCATACTAGGCTGTAAAAAAAACCAAATGATACAGTAGCTTATGATTTGGGTATTATGTGAAATTAAGTAGGCTTATAAAGATTATGAGTGTGAGAGTGAGTCAGTCAAAAGTTTTTATAGTTACATCGCAGTTGAGGTTAAAAGGCGATGAGTGAGAGTATGGCATTTATTGGCGGTGTCGCTGTAGCTGGACTGGCCGCTCTTTTATTACTCAGGGGGACAAGTGCTTCACAGGCTAACTTTGCTCTTAGCCCCCAAATCCCAGGTACTATAGTAGCACCCCAACCTATTCAACCCCCAACCTATTACCCACCCTACGGGCAAGCACAATACCCCAATCAGCCACCTGTTGCTCCTAGTACAGAACAGCGAGTAGAACTTGAACGGCTAAAAATGGATTTTGAACGCCTAAAAAGCGACAACGAACGACTGAGAGCAGACCTGCAAAACCAACAGTCCCAATTCCAAAACTACAACAACCAACAACTACAACAAGCGCAGCAAAATAGCCAAAGGGTGGCAACAGCAGCATTCCAAGCTGAATCCCCTTGGTGGTCTTCACCCATCGTTTGGGCGGCTGGGGGTGCGACTCTTACCATTGGCGGTGGTGTTGTAGTCGCTGGCGTATTATCTTTATTCACACCACGCGCACGTCCCACTAGGACAGTACAAGTAATTCACCCCTACCAAGGCAATACACAGCCTTTAGTCCCCGTGCGTCGTGCCGAATTTTTACCCCCAGGTGGGATGGATGCTAGGCGCGTAGAAGCCCATGAATATGATGAAATGATTTAGGACGACAGAGAGGCTGAAGGGACAAGGAGGAATTTCTATCTGTCTTCCACAAGTCCCCAGCTTTTCAATGAGTGGATTTTAGATTATTCAATCTAAAATCTAAAATCTAAAATCTAAAATCTAAAATTTCTAGTTCCCAGTCCCTAATACCCATTCTGAGGCAGCTCTTCAGGGCTGATAATCTCTGATGTAGCGGGTTCTTCAGTCTGTAACGGTTCAGACTGAGACTGATTTTGACTATCTTGATTATTGCTTGGGGGAACTACTTGTTTCGCTACGTTTTCGGCTGCTTGTTTCAACAGTGGCTCTATTTTATTTCGCCAGTATTTAATATTAGGTAGTTTTTCAGGATGTTTTTGGTAGTCTAAAACTGTATCCCATTGACCATTATCTATTGCCTGATTGATATCTTTAAATAGTGCGTCCGCTTTTTCCCAATCTTGTTGCCATTGCTTAATCATGGCGGTTGTCTCTTTAATGCCAGCAGAGGCATTAGCAGGAATGGATCTGAGTGTAGCGATCGCCCCTATTAAATCACCTGATTCATACTTTTGTCTAGCCTTGGCAACAATCTTGGTGCTATCTTCTTGAGACGGTGCTGGAGTAGAACGGAGAAAACCTTCTGGTTTTGGTGATGGGGTAGTTACTATATTAGATTTTGGTTTGGCTTGGGGAACAGGTATAGCAGCAATTAATGTATTATCGTTGACTGTTTTAATGGCAATGCCTTTGTCACGTAGGCAAGAAGTCCATTCTTGATTATTAATAATTACATCTGAGTGCGCCCATGCTGAACGACGCGAATTAAGTTTGACTTCAACCCAACCCCGTTTAGTGCGTGTACCAGTCACTTCAAATTTGCTATTTTCACCAATTGTTTTTAAGACGTTATCCGAGTTAATCGAACTCGGTTCAGAACGAATATTAGAATTACCAGCCACCACCGCCAAACATTTATCCGTAGCAGCCGAATCATTACCCAAAAAATTACCTGCTAAATTTCTGACATTTGGATAAACATTAGCTACCACAGCCGCCGCACCACCAGCCAATAACAACCCAATTAATAACGGCCAAGGGTCAGATTTGGGGGAGTCTTGGCGAGACGGTTTAGCCTTAACGGGGTTGGCTGGCGCAACAGCTACAGTTTGCTGTCGAGATAACCGAGATGCGGCTACATTCGGCTGATAATTAGAGCTATTGATGGATTTTTGGGCTGAAGAAGACACAGCTACAACCACAGGATTAATTGCATTTTGACAAGCTTCTAGTGCTTCTGTTGCCGATTGGTAGCGGTCTTTGAAGTGATAACGTACCATCTTAGTTAACACTTCTGCTAGGCGGTAGTTAACGTTAACTAAATGCTGCCAGAGGATTTCCCCTGTATTGGGGTCATCTTGTAACTCGGCGGCTGGTAGTCCTGTCAAAGCTTGAAGGGCAATAATCCCCAGAGAATACATATCACTATTGGGACGGGGTTTACCTTGCCCTTGTTCTGTTGGCATATAACCAGGAGTACCAATAGCGACGGTAGCAGTGGGTTGTCCACCAACTGTTACCATCTGTGTACGTAATTGCTTAACTGCGCCGAAGTCTACTAAAACTAACTTATTATCTGAGGTGCGACGAATAATATTATCCGGCTTGATATCACGGTGAATCACCCCTTGCTGGTGAACAAACTCCAAAATCCTTAAAGCATCCTGCAACAGTTGAATAACTTGGCTTTCACTCCAACGCTTACCAGGGATGAGTTCTTCTGTGAGGGTATGTCCTTCGATATATTCTTGAACTAAATAAAATTCTTGCTTTTCGTCGAAATAAGCCAATAAACGGGGTATCTGGTCATGATTACCCAGCCTTTCTAAAGTTTCAGCCTCACTGTTGAAGAGACGCTTGGCAGTTTCAAAAATTCTAGGGTCAGAACTGGAGGGTTTGAGGTGCTTAACAACGCATATCGGATTACCAGGCCTGCGGGTATCTTGGGCTATGTAGGTTTGACCAAATCCTCCTATAGCTAAGACTCGAACGACTTGGTAACGATGGTCCAGTAACTTGCCTATCATAAAATCCCTCCCCACAGTTATCACCTAGAATTTCCCGATGGTAATTAATATCTCCAAATTTTTGGCAGTGAAATCCGCTATCTTGATAAAAGATTTGAACTTAATACGCAATCCTTTTAATAAACACAGACTGTCAATTTTTCTTTTAGTGCCTTTATTAATTACCGATGCCACCTAGAATAACAGACCAAGCCACATGGCAGCAGGCCGAACTCCTCATGCAACCGGCTTTTATTCGCGTTGTTGACAACCTTCGCAAGCAGTTGGATGAATCGACTTGGAAAGGAACTTACCAAGATGTGCTGATTTGGCCGGCTAACACCACTGATGAGACAAAAGCTTTGGTAACTCAGCTGCTGCAAGAAATGGAATCTGCAACTTTAGAACAGGCAGATGCCATTAGAGAAAGACTTGCAAGGTTGCCGATGCCCCATCCAGGATATCACTTGTGTTTGCAACGTCAAGACCAAAATGTCAGTATTGATTTGTGGGAATTATGTTATCAAGTGTGTTTTATTAATTACACTCCAGAGAGTGACAATGTTGATATTGATACTAGTTTAATTGATGAATTTGGTGAAGTTGATTGGCAAATTTTAGAAGTAAAAACTAAGGAGTTAGTTGAGCAGGCGTTTGCAAATTTACCTAGGTAATTAAGTGCTGATTGTATAATTTTTGCCTGTCTCGCCTAATCCAATGAAAGAAAACTATATGAACAAGCCTGATGAAGAATTGGAACTACATTTAAAACCCCGTGAAACGGAAACAGTATCAATAAAGATACCAAAGGAAACATTGGAATCTCTCAAAAAAGTTGCAGCTAATCGAGATATGTCAATTGAGGGATTACTCAAATTTTACATTGGGAAGAGTTTGCGGCAAGATTTATCTAAATTATTTTCTGAACGCGTGCTTGAATCAACGGCTCAATTTTTAACACGACATATTCACTCGGAAGATGAAATTAAGCTGAAAGAAATCCTAAAAAAAGCGATTGTTGAAGTTATTCAAGAACAGAAAGAAGTTATGTCTGATTTAATGGCAGAGATTATGGAAGATATAGCTTTAGCAACAGCTATTAAAGAAGGTGAAAATACAGAAATTGTTAGTCGTGAAGTTATTTTCAAAACTCTGTCAAGCTAGTAATTATTACAATCATCAAAAGAGCGATCGCATTTACAAATTTTCAAACTCTTCAACACTTATCCCAGCTTGACGTAAAATACTGCCCAATGTACCAATAGTGATTTCTCGATGACGAGGCACTATAGCAGTACGAGTTCCTTCATCGATAGATTTGATAAACTTGACGTGACTACCTTTTTGACTAACTTCCTCAAAGCCAGCAGCTTTTAATTTACGCTTCACTTCACGATAAGGTAATGGTTTAAGCGACACCTATTTCCACCTGAATAGTTTTAATTTGAGGAGTAATAGTAGCAACTGGTGGCTCAAAATGCAGCGATACAGCTTCCTCCAGATTAGACAAGGCCTCAGTTTCAGTTTCGCCCTGGCTAGCAATATCAATCTCTAAGCACTGTGCTACAAACCAGTCACCTTCTTGCCATATACTTGCAGTAAAAGTTTGTTTCATAAGTTTTGATCCTCTGCACTTTTTCTTTGATTATATGCCTTGAGAAATTCAAAGACGCATTGAACCTACAAACATGAATTTGCTAATATTACCAATGCGAAAACATTGAAACAGGGCAACTATTGACTACCATGCCAACATCTGCACTTGACGGTAAAGACGCAGCCGCTATCCAAGCCGCAACCGCAGGGGTTGCTGTATGCGATCGCTCTTTTTGGGGACGCATCCGTGTTTCTGATGATGACCGTCTGCGATTTTTACACAATCAAAGTACGAATGATTTCCAAAGTCTCAAGCCAGGACAAGGCTGTGAGACGGTGATGGTAACATCCACTGCCCGCACGATTGATTTAGTGAGTGCTTATGTTCTCGATGATGCCGTGTTACTTTTAGTGTCACCTAACAGGCGTGAGTTTTTAATTCAATGGTTAGATCGTTATATCTTCTTTGCCGATAAGGTGCAATTAACTGATGTAACGGCGGAAACTGCAACTTTTAGTCTCATCGGTGCAGGAAGTGACGCAGTAATAGAAAAACTTGGTGCTGGGGCAATTATCGGTCAACCCTACGGCAATCATATGACAGTGGATGATGGGATCATCATTGCAGTCGGTAGTGGTTTGGCTTCCCCTGGTTACACATTGATTTTGCCTGTGTCTGTAAAAGAAACGGTATGGCAGCAAATTTTAGACTTAGGGGCGGTAGAATTAAGCGATCGCGGTTGGGAACATTTACGTATATTACAAGGCAGACCAACCCCAGAAGCAGAACTCACAGATGATTTTAATCCTTTAGAAGTCGGCTTATGGCAGGCTATTTCTTTTAATAAAGGTTGCTATATCGGACAGGAAACCATTGCCCGATTAAATACATATAAAGGTGTTAAACAATATCTGTGGGGGATTAAACTTAACAGTCCAGCCACCATAGGAGATACTATTACTCTGGGAGAGGACAAAGTTGGTAAACTCACCAGTTATACCGAAACTGCTGATGGTTACTTTGGACTCGGTTACATTAAAAGCAAAGCTGGTGGTGTGGGTTTGAAAGTGCAAGTAGGAAACGCCGAGGGTGAAATAGTATCCATCCCATTTGTTTCTCACGAATATCCATAAAAGGGAACAGGTGACAGGTGACAGGGAACAGTAAAGACGCAATTCATACCTACCCTACTACTATCCCCAGTCCCTAATCCCCAGGAGTTATTTAATTAATTTTGACTTTTGACTTGATTTGTCCTCAGTTCCCCAAATGCCATCTACTATTCAAGCTTTACCTCAAGAAGTCGTATATCTAATTACAGCAGGTGAAGTCATCGACTGTTTCGCTGCTGTGGTGCGGGAATTGGTGGAAAATTCCTTAGATGCTGGTGCGACGAGAATTGTAGTTGCACTATGGCCGCAGCAGTGGCGTATCCGGGTGACAGATAATGGTTGCGGTATGGACTTGGATGATTTGCAACAAGCCGCAGCAACTCACAGCACTAGTAAAATTCATTCTAGTGACGATTTGTGGAAAATTCACAGTCTGGGATTTCGGGGTGAAGCGTTACACAGTTTAACAACGCTGGCAGATTTGGAGATTTTCAGCCGTTCTAGCAATGGGAATGTAGGATGGCGGGTTGTCTATGGTGATGGGGGAAAAGCTATTCAGGTTGAGGCGACAGCGATTGCTCCTGGTACAGTAGTGACAGTCTCCAATTTATTTGCCAATTGCGTGGCGCGTCGTCATGGTTTACCGCCAACAGCACAGCAAATGAAAGCTGTCCAAGCCACAATTTACAACATCGCCCTTTGTCATCCTCAAGTTACTTGGCAAGTGTCACAAAATGACCGAGCATGGTTCACCATCTCTCCAGCTTCTACAGTAGGGCAACTCATACCCCAACTATTATCACAAGTGCGACAAGGCGACTTACAAGAATTAACACTAGAAATCCCCAACCCAGAAAACTCAGCACTCAGCACTCCTCACTCAGCACTCCCTACTCCCCACTCAGCACTCAGCACTCAGCACTCCCCGCTACCGCTAACAGCACTCACCCTAGTAGTAGGCTTACCAGATAGATGTCATCGCCATCGTCCCGACTGGGTGCGGGTAGCGATTAACGGGAGAATAGTCAAGTCACCGGAATTAGAACAGACAATATTAGGAGCATTTCATAGAACATTACCACGCGATCGCTATCCGATCTGTTTTCTCCATCTTGTCATTTCCCCCGACCAAATCAACTGGAATCGCAACCCAGCCAAAACCGAAATTTACCTCAACGAGTTAACTTATTGGCAAGAACAAATCACTCAAGCCATTAACCAAGCACTGCGTATTAGTGCTGCAAATATCAAAGAATCCGTCCACACAACCAGAGTCAGTCAACTACTCAAAACCGCAGAAGAAAAAGGCAATTACAACGTCAACCCCACTCCCAACGGGCTAAACGCCCCGCTACCGCTAACACAACTCAGCACTCAGCACTCCTTAAAAGCTGTCGCCCAAGTCAGCAATACCTACATCGTGGCTGAACATCCTGGGGGAATGTGGTTAGTAGAACAGCACATTGCCCATGAACGGGTTTTGTATGAACAATTGTGTGATAACTGGCAACTCCTTCCTGTCGAACCGCCAATCATTCTTCATCAATTATCACTAGCGCAACTTGCCCAATTGCAACGCATCGGTTTAGATATTGAACCCTTTGGTGAACAAATTTGGGCAGTGCGTAACCTTCCCGCCATCTTACAGCAACGAGAAGATTGCGCTGACGCAATTTTAGAACTGAGTTGGGGAGGAGACTTAGAAACAGCCCAAGTAGCCGTCGCCTGTCGTAGTGCCATCCGTAACGGTACACCGATGAGTTTACCAGAAATGCAGAAGTTACTAGATGATTGGCAACGCACCCGCAACCCCCGCACCTGCCCCCACGGTCGCCCGATTTATTTATCATTAGATGAGTCGGCTTTATCCCGATTTTTTCGTCGTCACTGGGTAATTGGCAAGAGTCACGGTATTTAAAAGCACTCACCACTCAGCACCGACTAAACGCCGCGCTACCGCTAACAGCACTCATTACTCATTACTCATTACTCATTACTCATTACTCATTACTCATTACTCATTACTCAGCACTCACAACTCACTTATCACGCCATAGTCTCAATAATTGAGGAAACGAATTGATTAATGCAATTCCTCCAATCAAGACAAAAAGTGACCCCATAGCAGTAAACATCACAGGTAAAAACCATAAATCTAGCCAGGAACTAATCCTGGCAGAATTTGGCTCTTGAGGATGATATAGCACTTCTACTTGCTGATCCTTTTTAAAGGCTGGTGGGTTGCTGCCTGAGTTAGCTTCAAATGTTGTAGGGTCGCCAGACGATGGGGTAAATTTTACTACTGGGTAATAGACTTTTGAACGTCGTATCAAATCAATGACTGTTCCTGAGGTTTTTACAGAGGTGGCGACAAAGGAACGAGTATTTAATCCAATTATTATGCCAATAACAGCAAATATACTGCCAATACCAGCGAAGATAGAACCGAATAACCGAAGGAAATTGGTATCATCCATAGGATTTTAATATGTCAGTAATTTATACCTCCTCTTCAGAAAATCCTATTTCGGAATTTGCCCATAAAAAAAGGCAGGAAGAACCTACCTTGTAACCCAAAAAAAGCATTTTGTAACCAAATACACTATCAAGTATGGCAGAGAGTTATGGCAGGAATATTACAAAAATACGACGAGTATGTGAAGACATGGGGGAATTTTAAACGCAGAGGGGCGGAGAATATGCACTCTTAGCTAGTTTTGGCTAGAGTTCCATTGACTAATTTGCCGTCTTCCATCTGTACGGTGCGATCGGCGATATCGAGAATGCGGTTGTCATGAGTCACCATTAAGATGGTACAGCCTTGTTCTTTGGCGAGTTTTTGCATGAGGTTAACGACATCTCTACCTGACTGGCTATCTAAGGCGGCGGTGGGTTCATCTGCTAAGACAATTTGGGGATGGCTGACTAAAGCACGAGCGATCGCCACTCGTTGTTTTTGCCCTCCAGATAGTTGTCTGGGATAATAATGTAGGCGACTTCCTAACCCTACCTGTTCTAAAATCTGCACTGCACGAGTTTGTATATCTTCCAGTTCAATGTGCTGGTGCAACTCTAAACCAATTTTGACATTTTGGAGTGCTGTTAAACTGCCGTGTAAGTTATCGGATTGAAAAATATAGCCGTTATTGCGTCGCGCCTGCACTAATTTTTCCGCATCCGCACCACAGAGTTCTCTACTCAACACTCGTAAACTCCCAGACTGAGCAGAACGTAATCCACCAACTAAGTTCAGTAATGTAGTTTTACCAGAACCAGAAGGCCCAGTCAAAATCACAATTTCACCTTTATTAATTTCTAAGTTGATATTCAATAAAACTTGCTTACGTAGTGAACCCTGACCAAAGTAGTGGTCAAGATTCCGAATAGAAATGACTGTGAACATGGTTAGGGAGTGCTGAGTGCTGTTAGCGGTAGCGCGGCGTTTAGCCGGTTGTGTTAGCGGTAGCGGGGCGTTTAGCCCGTGCTGAGTGGTGAGTGCTAAGAAAAATCTACCTTGGCTTCCTTGTCTAAAACATATCTGCGGGGTCGGCAGCTTGGAGTTTACGAGTAGCGATCGCTCCAGAAATTGCACACATAATCATAGTTAGTATCAATACCTGCAATGCTCGGATCAGAGTCATGTAGATGGGTAAGTTAGTAGCACTACGGGTTAATTGGTACAGTCCTAAAGATACTGCTACCCCTGGGACAAAACCTAATAATGCTAAAATTACAGCTTCTTCCAAGATCACACTTAGCAAGTAATAATGGCGATATCCTATGGCTTTGAAGGTGGCGTATTCTCTCAGATGAGTATTAACATCTGTAGATAAGACTTGATAGACAATAATCACACCAACTACAAAACCCATTGACACCCCAATGCTAAAAATGAACCCTATTGGGGAGTTGGTACGCCAAAAGTCATTTTCAAATTCAATAAATTCTTGATGGGTCAGCACCTTGACATCTCGTGATAAACGTGCTTGTAATGCGTCTTTTACTTGTTGGCTATTTACCCCTGGCTGTAACTGAATCAAACCCAAACTGACACTAGAAGCCTGTTGACGAGGAAAGAAGCGCAAGAAATTTTGATTGCTAGTAATTAGCGTACCATCAGCCCCAAAGGAAGCTCCTAATTTAAATAAACCAGTAATGGCAATTGTGCGCCGTTCTAATTCTGTCTTAACGGTTTGCCCTTGTTCTAATTGGGCGATAGTTTGTTGATAATCTCCTCTGGCTGCACGGTCGAATAAGACTGTATCTGGCAACTTGATTTCTGAGAGTTTTTGGTTAACTCCAGGGAAATTCACAGCCGGCTTGTCTGGATGAATACCAATCACTAAAATCTCTGTATCACGGCGGGTTTGGGGATTCTTCCACACCATGTTACTCACATACATAGCCTCTGCTGATTTTATCCCCGGTACATCCATTGCTTGATATAGTCGCCGTCGAGAAAAAGTAGAGATGCGTTGCAGGTTACGGGTTTGTGAACCGATGACAATAATATCGGCTTGTAAACTGCGATGTAGTTGAGTGTTACTGTCATACAACGCCGCTTGAAATCCCAACTGCATAAACATCAACAAGTCCGCAAAGGCAATACCTGACAATGCTACTAACAGCCGACTTTTCTCATGACTTAATTGCAGCCAACCTAAAGGTGTCCGCCGTCGCAGTTGTTGAAACATCATTTTGTTGATTGGGAACTGTTGACTGGGAAATAGGTAAAAAATTCTCCTTCGTCTACCTTGTGCCTTACAACTCAATTACTGCTTTGACTTGCATATTTGTTAAATCGGCAGCTTTTTGACTAGAGGCAGAATTTAGGCGGATTTGGACTTCTACAACTCGGTTGTCAATATTGCTGGTAGGGTCTGTATTAACTACGTTTTGCCGCCGTATCTGTAAGCCCTTGCGTTCAACTATTCCCTGCATTTCTATGGGTAGATAATCACCGATGACTCGCACTTGCTGGCCTGGTTTGACTCTGCTGATGTCACTTTCGTAGACTTCGGCGATGACGTACATTTGGTTAGTCTGGCCAATTTCAGCAATGCCATTATTGGAGACTAATTCCCCAGGGCGACTGTGAATTTCAAATACTTGTCCATCTTGGGGCGATCGCACGTAAGCTTGGGTAAGATTAACTTGGGCTTGATTTACTGCTGCTAAAGCACGATTGACTTCAGCTTGGACGGCTACGACATCTACACCCCGCACCTCGGTAATTTGCTCTAAGATAGCTTTGGCTTCTTGAAGTTTTTGCTGACCACTAATTTGCAGACGCTGTAACTGTGCTTGGCCTTCTTGTAGGTTTTTCTGGGCGGTTTCTAGCTGCAATCGCTGGCTATCACTCTGGGAAGCAGAAATTGCCCCTTGCTGATACAGTGATTGATAACGTTGATTTTCTATCTCGGCATTTTGTACTTCAGCTTGTAATCGCGCTACAGTAGCAGCCTGAGCAGCTATATCCCCTTTCCCTTCGGCTCGTAGACGGGCTATGATAGCTTGTTGAGCAGCAACTTCTCCCCTTTTCGCTCCTGCTTTGGTGCGGTTGAGGTTGGCTTGCGCGACTTTTACCTGTTCCTGAGTTTCTTTTAATGCAGCTTCTAATTTATCTCGGCTATCTAAAATTGCAATTACCTGTCCGGCTTTTACTCTATCCCCCTCTTTTACTAAAAGTTGCTCTACCCGACTTCCTTCACTAGATGTAGTCGCAGAGAGTTGAATAACTTTCCCCTTGGGTTCAATTCGTCCTAAAGCAGTTACTGTTTTTAGCTCTGGTAATAATGTGGTTGATGCTTGTACCTTTTGATTAGATGCTTCCCTTATTTTTAATGTTGTATAAACACTGACTCCTATAACTGCAAAAGACACAAAAATTGCTAAAAAAATGGCTGGACGTAAAATCGATTGAGGAGAAATTGAACGGTCTAGCTTTGAATTTTGCACAATCGCATACCTTTGTAGCAATTCCCAATTTGCTGTCTCAAATCGAATTTTTATGAAGAGTGGTGAGTAGTGAGTGCTGAGTGCTGAGTGGTGAGTGCTGAGTAATGAGTAGCGAGTTCCGTAGCGGGACTTTTAGCAGCGTACTGAGTAAAGAGTAGAGAGTAAAAATATGAATCCCCACTTAGTCACCTGTCACCTATCACCTATCACCTATCACCTGTCACCTGTCACCTATCACCTGTCACCTATCGCCTGTCACCTGTCAACTGTCCCTGATAATTAATACAGCTACTCTTATACGTTCAACGCCTGTTCAATATCTGAACTGAGATATACAAAACTAAACGGTGTAGTCTTATAATGTGATTATACTAAACTGACTAGTTTAGTCAAGCGATTCCCTCTAAGAGCCGCTACGCGATCGCCACCAAAAAGGAATTATTCAAATATGGTACGCCCAAAAACTGGGGATGCTGAACGCTCAAATTCTACCGATAAAGTTGAGAAAATTCTGCAAGGAGCGATGCAGCAATTTTTAGCAAATGGTTATGCTGCTACGAGTATGGATAAAGTAGCAGAGGCGGCGGGAGTTTCCAAAGCCACGGTTTACAGCCACTTTCAAGATAAGGAAGGACTTTTTAGAGCCTTAATCGAAAAATTAGCCAGAAAGCGGTTTCAGTTGATTTTGGGAACACAACCTTTGCATGGAGAACCTTATATAGTGCTACGGGGGTTAGCCAAAACCGCCTTAGATCAGATGGTAAATGACCAAGAATACCAATCATTTGAGCGTCTGTTGATGGGGGAGTCGGCGCGGTTTCCAGAGTTAGCGCAGGTTTTTATTGGGAGCATTGCCAAACCAGCGATAGAAACAATTAGTAAATACCTAGCATCTCGTGCAGAACTCAAAATCCCAGATCCAGAAGCCACTGCGAGGATTTTGATTGGTTCATTGGTGCATTTTGTCATCACCCAAGAGATTATGCACGGTAAAGATATTATGCCAATGGAAAGCGATCGCCTGATTGATGCCTTAACTCATTTGATTGTCAACTGTGCTGAATAAAGTCACGATTGAGGTAGATTGAACAAATCGAGGTAAAATAAAACATTAAAAATAATAAATCACTCAATAAATAGTACCAATCAATTCAAAATTATCTATCCAAAACAGCAAAAATTTGGACAATTAAGTATTATTCATTAATAACTAAACGTACTGAGATTAAAATTACGAATTACGAATTACGAATTACGAATTAGTCTGACTATCTCTACTATGCCAAAATGAAGATAACTTACTACTTAAAGGTGAGCGACGCTCGAAAAGCTAGATAAAGGATTGACCTGAGTAATGGCAGACGAAACCAATCAAAATCAAGCGGGAGAGGTAGTTCCCAGCACTGTTGACCAAAAGTCCACCACTGTCGCAGAAGCAAACGCTCCCAGCACCAGCGAACCAGTAGCGACAGATATTCCTACTGCCAATGCGCCAGACCCCAAAGCAGCTAATCCAAAAACTAACCCCAATGCTGCTACCCTGGAAGAAAAACCCGCAGCCGCTAAACCCGCCGCCGCCAAGAAAGAAAAAGCCCCAGCCGTAGAAGACAAGCCTTTTGTCGAGTTTATGGAGCAAGATTACTTACCGGCGTTGCAAAAAGCGATCGCAGCAGAAGGAGTAGAAGATATACAATTATCTTTTGCCAAACAAAAGCTCCCCATTGCTGGCTTTCAATCAGCCGAAGAATGCTGGCAAGTTATTGGTAGTTGGCAAAACGGCCAGCGTCAGTTTAACGTGTACTTCCCCGATGAAAATATCCAAGGGAAAAAAGGCTTTTCTTGCAACGAAGGCAGAAAGCCCAGCACCCTGGAATCATTCTTAATCGATGAGCGTAAAATTACACTGGAATTGTTGGTAACTCGTTTAGTGTATCGCTTAAACGGTCAGAAGTGGCTAGGGAGAAATTAGTTAAGTTCGTGGAAATAGTAGGTGACGGCCCCAGAAACGGGGTCGTTGTCTATCTTTACATAACCTGATTTAAACATTTCTTTCAGAGCAGTTTCGACTGCCGCAAAGCTAGCACCCGTAGCTTTCACACCTTGAGTTACAGTCAAACTACCACCTCTACTTTCCGCCACCTCAATGAGTCTAATCATCAATTCATTCCCTTTGGGGGGATGAACTTGGGAAGCAACTACTGGTTGATTTAGTGGTACACCAAAGGAAGAGACACCAGCTTGAGCGCGTAAATTTTGTTTATATTCTTCCACCATTCCGGGTAGGAGAAACAAATCGACAAACTGCCCGACATAAAATAATCCAAAAGTACACAACCACAACAAGCCTGTACCAACTTTGCCATTATATAAACGGTGTAAGCCTCCTATCGGGAAGACAAAACCTAACCCACACAAGATATAAGAAATAGGCAACCGATTATTACCTGTAGGATTAATCTGACGATCTAAACGATTAACCTCAGTTGTCAATGTATCAAATACTTGAGATATTTCTGAACCACTCTGGTGTGTATTGGGTCGTGCGTAACCATCAGACGCAGGAGCAGAAATCAGTTGTTGTACAAATTGTCCATAGACTTCCACATCAGCGCGTGTACCTTGAAAGCGATTACCGTGAGCAACTTCTTGACGTAGCCTGTTAGCGTTGAGGATGCGACGACAGTCATCTGCGCTCAAACCGCGATACTGTTGCATCAGGTCAAGCAACTCCTTCCATTGGACTTGTTGCAGGTTTTGCACCCTTTCTCGTTGCGCTAAATCAAGGGAATTGTTATTAGCCAACCAGTAACGAAAATAATCTTCCAACGCGCCATGAAAACTGACCAGCGCGTAACCCAATAATTCTGGGTCATGATCTGCTTTTTGCAATCGCTCCCAGCCTAGTTGCAGCTTATTCAAATGATTACTCATTGATTGGCCTGTTGCTTTTATAGCTTTTCTAAAAATTTTAACAATTAAATAATAGTCAGTAGTCGATAGTGTTTCTTTTCCTGGTCTCCCTTAGTCTCTATGCCCCATACTGACTACTCAATTCGGTAAATCTTGAACTATTGTTGCAACTCTTAACGTTTTCCCTACCAGTTTACCTCTACACCTTGGTAGACTGAAATTTATACAAATTAATTATTGTCGGCTGCTGCGCCTTGTGAGAGCATAAATTTTGCTTTTGTTGGGTGTACTCAAAGATAATCAAGACAAAAGAGCAATTTGGACATGGTAGATTCCCTAAAAAAGCCAGGCTTTGAAGAAATCCGTCCGGGGATTAAAGTCCCGGCAAAAGAAACTCTATTAACACCCCGGTTTTACACCACTGACTTTGATGAGATGGCGCGGATGGATATCTCCGTCAACGAAGACGAGTTACTAGCCATTCTGGAAGAATTCCGCACAGACTATAACCGCCATCACTTCGTTCGGGATGCCGAGTTTGAACAATCCTGGGATCACATTGACGGGGATACTCGCCGCTTGTTCGTGGAATTTCTCGAACGGTCTTGTACGGCAGAATTCTCCGGCTTTTTGCTTTACAAAGAACTCGGTCGCCGTTTGAAGGATAAAAGCCCTGTTTTGGCAGAGTGTTTTAACCTGATGTCACGGGATGAAGCACGTCATGCAGGCTTTTTGAACAAAGCGATGTCTGACTTTAACCTGTCTCTGGACTTAGGGTTTTTAACAAAGAGCCGCAATTACACCTTCTTTAAACCAAAATTTATTTTCTACGCTACCTATCTTTCAGAAAAGATTGGTTACTGGCGTTATATCACCATTTATCGCCACTTAGAAGCACATCCTGAAGACAGAATTTATCCGATTTTCCGGTTCTTTGAAAACTGGTGTCAGGATGAAAACCGTCATGGTGATTTCTTTGATGCGATCATGAAATCTCAGCCCCAAATGCTGAATGATTGGAAGGCGAAACTGTGGAGTCGCTTCTTCCTGTTGTCAGTGTTTGCCACGATGTATCTCAACGATATTCAACGTAAAGATTTCTACGCCACCCTTGGTTTAGATGCACGGGAATACGACATCCATGTCATTAAGCAGACCAACGAAACAGCAGGTAGAGTCTTCCCAGTGATTCTAGATGTAGATAACCCAGAGTTTTACGAACGTTTGGATATTTGTATCCAGAATAGCGAAAAATTGAGTGCGATCGCTAACTCTAACTCTCCTAAATTCCTGCAATTCTTCCAGAAGCTACCACTATTCATCTCCAGTGGTTGGCAGTTACTCAAACTGTACTTGATGAAACCCATTGACGCTGTTACTGCCCAAGGCGCAGCGCGTTAATTTATAAAAGTATAGCTACAAAACCAGAACCCCGATTTCTTCAAGAAGTCGGGGTTCTTCTAGTAAAGTATAAATTGGGAGCAAATTAGTAAATATCAACGTCTTTTTCATTAAAACCCCTGAGATTTCCCCCAATGCAAAAAGGTCTGAGGAGTAAGCTACTACTACTATTAACATTCTGCCTATTTAGCAGCTTGTTACCTGCTTCCGGCTCAATTTTCTGCCCAGCAGTAGCTGATGAGCGATACGAGGATTATGGTAAAAGTAGTTACAACGGTATTAGTGGGCAACAGGGTAGAAATGGCCGTGACGGTGACAACCAAACTGTTTTAGCTAATGGTTCAGCCGTCAATCTTGACCTATCGGGCCAAGATGGGGAAGATGGGGAAGATGGAGGAAGCGGTTCTCGGTCTCGCTGTCCTCACCAAGAACGCAATCCCAACCGAGATATTACAGCACCTCATGGTGTTAATGGTGGGAATGGTGGGAGAGGAGGAGACGGCGGAAACGGCGGTAATCTCACCGTTTATTATACAAATTTGGCAGATTTACAAAAAATCCTCGTGCGTGCAAATCCTGGTGACAGTGGACGTGGGGGACGGGGTGGACGTGGCGTAGCTGGTTGTCGGTGTCGGCGGCGCAGTTGGGAAATAGAAACCTGTACAGGAACTCCTGGTACGGATAATTATAAATGTACAAAGAAACGCTATAGATGTTACAACGGCAGAGACGGAAGTGCTGGTAGTGCTGGCAGTGACGGGAAAAAAGGCAAGTTAGGTATTTTGAGTATTGTTAACAGTCAGCAAACCTTGCCAGAAGAATCACCCAGTATCAGCCTACCAATATCTGAACTTGCAAATAAACAGCTAAACCTCTCAAAACATAAGTGGAATCTCCGCCAGGGTGCGGCATCTCTACTAGCTCCTGGTTCTATAATTGCTGATGAGTATCGAGAATTTGAGCAACGTTTAGAGACTGTTTTTCAATTGGTTTGGCGAGAAAGACAACCCATTGCTAGCTTTGGCAATCAAGCGGTGACAGTAAGTTTAAATGATAGTAAGCAAGTAGAAGTGAATTTTCCTGATGATGTTTGGGTTGAGGGTAGCAGTAGCAACGAAGCTGACTTGACGAAGTTTACCGTTAATCATGCCATTTTGAAAAAAGATGTCACCAGGTTAGCAGTATCAGAATTTGCCGATGCAGGTGAAAACCTCAATTTAAAAATAGTGGATTTAGCAGCTAAGTCTGATGTAATTGAGACGCAATTTCGCGTTAAATTCCGGGTAAAGGATAATAATTCTGGGTTCTTTGACTACCAAACTCAATACGAAGGAGACATCCCCGCCGAGCTTATCACCCGCGATTACAACCGTTTTATCTTAGCTTTGGGTAAATTGAAAATCAACAGAGAAAATTTACGTCCTGGTGTCAACGTGGATATTGAAGTTGTCGCAACTCGTTCCTTGGGAGAACGTTCTGCCAAGCAAACTATTAAATGGCAGAGTGCTATCCGTAAGCCGATAAAAATTCAAAAGTAAATAAATCATGACTGTACAGATTCTGTATTAAGGGGAATATCTAATTTTGAGAATTATCTTCTAATTCGCTCATGGTAGTGTGAGAAACTGATATTTTTGTCGCTACCTGATGTTCATACCAATTCATTAAGGGCGTAGCAGAAATACCATGTAGAACTACAGACGCTACAATGGTAGTGTAAGTTATCCAAGAAATCTGTTCAATAACTTCTCCTTTTAGTCCATGACTAAACGCATAGGCAAGATAATATAAAGAGCCTACGCCACGAATACCAAACCAACCAAATAGCAACCGGGTTGCAGGGTGAAAACTACGGCGATGGGAGCGTAAAGGACGTTGACCAATTGTACTAATCCAAGCACCTACAGGTCGAATAACTAAAAATAAGAAGACTATAACTATTACAGATTGAGAGGCATAATTAAGCATTGGTTGCCATAATAATATTGACCCCAATAATAAAATTGTCCCTACTTCCAATAATCGTTCTAGTCGTTCAATAAATTCTAATTGTGCCATTGGCTTGTCAGGATTTCTGTAACTATCTTGGATAATCAAACCAGCTACAAATACTGCCAAAAATCCATAGCCATTGATGATTTCCGTTAAAGAATAGGTGATCAAAATTGCACTAATAGCAATAAAATCTTCCATCAGGGCATCAGCAGAACGCTTTTTTTGAATTTTTTGGTCAACCAAAACTATAACTTTAGCTACTAGAAAACCCATCACAATAGCGGCGGTAATAGCCCAAATTAAATCAATCACTAACCAATCTTTCAACCAGTTATGCCAATTATTATCTTGAATGGCATAAATCCCAAAATAAACAAAGGGAAAAGCCAAAGCATCATTCAAGCCTCCTTCAGAGGTTAAACCAAAGCGTAACTCATCTCTATCGTTAGTATCTGTTAGTTGTACTTCTGAAGCTAATACGGGGTCAGTGGGTGCAAGAATTGCTCCTAATAATATCCCTTCTCCCCAATTCATCCCTAAAAATAATCGCCCAACAATTGCCAATCCCAAGATAGAAATCGGCATTAAGAACCCAATCAGCCGCGCTGTGATATTCCACACTCGTAAGCGCATAGGATGAATGATTTTTAAGCCACAGCTAAATACAGAGATGATGACGACAAATTCTGTTAATCTTTCCAAAACTTTGGCATTAAATACATTATTTTCTCTCAGTGGGATCATTCCTAAGCCTTCAGAACCTAAAAACATACCCATCAATAGATATATCAATGCGAAAGAAAGTGGTAAGCGTGTAATCCAACCTGAACCTAGTGTTACTACTAGTAACAGTAGACCAATAATCAGTAGGTCAAGAATGTAAATATCTACCATGTAAATATGTATAAAAAATTAAAGTTTGCTTCGACAGTTTAGTTGCGATCGCCTGTTTGTATAAAATATCTATAGATAGATTTTATGAAAAATTTTCCAGTTTTTTCTAATTTTGCTAGCCTAGGATGAATAGTGTGAAGAGGAGCATTAGTCATGCAATTTCCCGATAGTCCCAAAATGCCAAAATTTATGCAGCTGTTGCAGTGGATTTACAACCCATTGCAGCTAATGGAAGCAGCTACCAAAGCTCATGGTGATTTTTTTACACTATGGCTAACTAACAAACAGCCAATAGTATTTTTAAGCCATCCCCAAGCAGTCCAGGAGATTTTTACCACTCATTTAGAGAAGTTAGATTCTAGAGCTACAGCCCAACTTTTACAACCCTTATTAGGGGATAATTCTTTATTACTACTATCGGGTGCAACTCATCAACGCCAGCGAAAATTATTAACGCCTCCTTTTCATGGCGATCGCATGAAAGTCTACGGTGATATAATTACTAAAATTACCAAGGATGTGATCAGTAATTGGCAAATTGACGCACCTTTTTCTGTGCGTGATTCCATGCAGGAAATTACGCTACGGGTAATTTTGCAAGCAGTGTTTGGTTTACATGAAGGCGAACGTTATACACAGTTGCAAAAAGGCTTGTGTTCTATCTTGGAGTTAACATCTTCTTCCTTACGTTCTTCATTATCATTTTTCCCTGCATTACGGATAGATTTAGGTCGCTGGAGTCCTTGGGGTAATTTCCTGCGTCAAAGACAAGAAATTGACCAACTACTTTATGCGGAAATTAAAGAGCGCAGAGATAATCCAGACTCATCCCGTAGCGATATCCTCTCCTTAATGATGTCAGCTCGTGATGAAAATGGTGAAGCCATGACTAATGCAGAGTTACGTGATGAATTAATGACTCTACTCGTCGCCGGTCATGAAACTACAGCCTCAGCGTTAACATGGGCATTATATTGGATTCATCATCTACCGCCAGTTCGAGCAAAACTTTTAGCTGAGTTAGATAGTTTTAACAATGCAGATTTGAATGAAATCACTCGCCTTCCTTATTTGACGGCTGTATGTCAAGAGACACTCCGCATTTATCCCATCGGGATGATTACCATCCCGCGCATTGTCAAGTCACCTATAGAAATTATGGGTCATCAATTTGAGCCGGGAACAATGTTAGTCGGCTGTATTTATGCAATTCATCGCCGTCCAGATTTATATCACCAACCTGAACAATTCCAGCCAGAAAGGTTTTTAGGAAAGCAATATTCACTGTATGAATATCTACCTTTTGGTGGTAGTAATCGGCGTTGTTTAGGTATGGCTTTTGCGCTGTTTGAAATGAAGTTAGTGTTGGCGACGATATTATCTCAAGTCGATTTAAAATTAGTGGAGAATTATCCAGTTAAACCTGTTCGTCGAGGGGTAACTTTAGCACCTTCTGGCGGTAAGTGGTTAATTGCAACTAGACAAAGACAAAGGGTGGAAAGGTCTGCTGTTGAGGTGTAGTTAGTTAAGCTGGAGTGATTCTCAGTATAGATAGTTCAGGGCTACTAAAAGCCCACACTGACCTGACGGTAAAGTGTGGGTAGTTTACAGATTCCAATTGCGCCGAAAATAAAAGAACCCTTCTAACCACTCTTGCCACGCTATATTACTATGTAATTTCTGGTTACTCCATTCAGTGGCTGTTTGCTCTAAAATTTCTGCAAAGCTGGGATAAATAGGAGATAAATCTGCTAAATGCTTGACGCGGATTTTTTGAGCCATTGCTAAAGCAATTAGATTAATTAATTCTCTAGCAGATGTTCCTAATATCGTAGCTCCTAAAATTTCGCCGTTGCGTAACACAATTAATTTACAAACACCTGTAATTTGATTTTCTATTTGGGCTGCTGTTACTAATTTATAATAGTGTCGCAAAACTAAAATTTCTTTGCGTTCAAATCGGCGTTGTGCTTGCGCTTGTGTTAAACCTACTCGTGTCAGCGTTGGCTGAGAAAATATTGCCCAGGGTATGTTACAGTAATTAACTTTCAATCTAGGTAAAAATAGAGCATTTTTTATAGCAATTCTCGCTTCATATTGAGAGATATTAGCAAAATCATAGCCACCAATTACGTCTCCACAAGCATAAATTCGGTGGTTAGTAGTTTGCAATTTTTCATTAATTAATAAACGCTGCTGATGCAATTTCACACCTGCATCTGCTAAATTTAATGATTCAATATTTGGTTGTTGTTCTGTCGCGACTAAAATTTCATCCACCTCAATAGCTTTATCTCCAACTTGAATCCATTTTTTACCATCAATTCGCCTGACTTGAGTCACTCCTTTCTCTGTGAAAATACGTACACCCTCAGCTTCTAACTGCGCCTGTAGCAACTGGGAAATTTCTGGGTCAACAGACGATAACAGGTAAGGATACTTAACCACCAAATTCACACTACAACCCAGTTTGACAAGAGTTTGAGCAACTTCAATACTTTGGGGAACACCACCCAAAATTACCCAATCCTGGGGCGGTATAGGTGCTTTAAAAGCCTGCCAAATATTAGCTAGAGTCAAATAGCCAGTGGCTTGTAACCCCTCAATCTCTGGAATGGCAGGGCGAGAACCACTAGCCAGTAAATAAGTGCGTCCCCGCAGTAAGCGTTGATTCACAGCAAATGCCAAATCAGGAGACGTTGAAAATTGACCACTACCAAAAATCACATCAACCCCCGCCGCAGCTAATACAGCCGGAGAGGTCTGTTCTTGGATATTAGACACAACACCATGAGCGTACAGCATTGCGTCTGTCCAATTCACAGAAATTGGGTATTTTTTGGCATTAGCAGCATTTGTAACGTGAATACCAAAACCAGCCAAATCATCTCCAGACTGAGCAAGATTAGCAATTTTGCCGATAGCCTGATGATAAATTAATCCGTGGTCTACTCTAGATTCTACTAAAGCAACTTTAGCTTTGAGTTTCGTAGCAAATAAAGCTGCATAGCGTCCAGCCAGACTACCGCCAATAATTACAATATCGTAGTCATTACTCAAGTCGCTTCGCTCCAATTAAAAATTAAAAATTCAATAATTACTTACTCAGCACGAACTAAACGCCCCGCTACCGCTAACACAACTCACAACTCAGCACTCACAACTCAGCACTCAGCACTCCCTCACTCAGCACTAAGTGTAACGCCGTTAACAGATGTTGGTTGTCAGACTTAGAACGGACGGCTACGCGGAAAAAACGATCGCCTAATTCTTTAAAACTGAGACAATCGCGGATTAAAATCTGGTGATGCTGGAGTAATTGTTGCTGTAACTGCATACTCGATTGTTGTGTCTCCACCAGTAAAAAGTTAGCAGCACTGGGTTGGGGTTGTAATCCAGGGATGGCGGCTAAACCTTCAAACATTTGCTGACGTGTCGGCGGTAGCCATTGCCAAGTTTCTGCTTGAAACTCCGTATCCTGGAGACACGCAACGGCCGCTGCTGCTGCCAAGGTGTTCACAGGCCAGGGGTCACGCCATGACTGCCATTTTTGGAGGCGATCAGGGTGAGCGATCGCATATCCCATTCTCAGGCCAGGAAGACTGTAAAATTTCGTGAGCGATCGCAACACTACCAAGTTGGGATACTCCTGCACCAGCGAAATCAGGCTTTGTTCCTCATCAGGAGGCACAAAATCCATAAAAGCCTCATCCACCAACACCAAAGCAAACTCTTCCAAGTAAGGTAAAATCGCCTCCCTTGAGAATAGTTTACCTGTCGGGTTGTGGGGATTATTCAGTAAGAGAGCGCAGTCAGTGAAGGGTGCTGTTAGCGGTAGCCGGTGCTGAGTGCTGAGTAATTGCTTTAACTCATAACCGGCTAAACGCCGCGCTACCGCTAACAGCACTCGTTCCTCAGCACTAAGAAGGGAAAACTCCAGAACTTTAGCGTTGTACGCCGCCAGAGTGCGGTAGTAGTCGCCAAAAGCTGGAGTGATTAACAAGGTTGCGGCCAATTCTGCTAATTCTCTACCTGCCAAAGTCAGTAATTCTGCTGAACCGTTGCCCGGCAGAATCCACTCTGGTGGCAGTTGATGGAAGTCACCCAGGGCTAATCTCAGGTCACTGTAATCTGGGTCTGGATAGTGCCTGAGATTACCCATTTGCGATTGAATAGCAGCGATCGCACTTTTGGGTGGGCCTAAGGGGCTGATACTCGCAGAAAAATCCACAATAGCATCAGCCGGACAGCCAGCCAGTGCTGCTGCCCAAGCTAAATTTCCCCCATGAGCCGGTTGCCGCATCAAATCAAAATTCCTAACAGTTACGCCTGCGCTTTTGGGGGCGCAACTCTTTCTCTAAATAGCTTACCAGCAGAGAAAGCAGGAACTCTAGTCGCGGGAATTTCCATCTTTTCGTTAGTTTTGGGGTTACGACCTTCACGAGCCTTGCGTTCCCGTGATTCAAAAGAGCCAAAACCTACCAGTGTCACCTTATCGCCAGAGGAAACAGCTTCAATAATCGTTTCCAAAGCAGCAGTTAAGACAGCATCAGCTTGCTTCTTAGTCACACTAGCCTTTTCAGATACGGCATCAACCAATTCACCCTTGTTCATTTGGAACTCCTTAATTTTTAGTTGAGATTTTTTCTAGATGCACTGTGTAGCATCTTTACTTAAATCTCTGTTTTACAGAACACAAAAATCGTCCTTAGGGAGTATTTCTACTCAAAATGTCTGTAAATCCCATCGGCTCGACTTTTCAATGAATCATTCTAAGGTGTTCCAGCCAGAAGTGGATAGATGAAACCATTAATTTATATAGATTTCGGCATTTTTTTTATTTTTTGGGTGATTGTTGCACTCAAAACCACCCCAAAAGTAGGAATAAATACTTAGTGAAAGCCCTGGTTAGAATTAAGTCACAAGTTAAAAGTAAAGAAATAAAAAGTCAGTAGAGCGTTTTAATTAATTTTTCTGACGCGATGGGCTGCGCCCCGCCATAAGCGATCGCATACCATCACAATTTCTCTCCTCCCTTCGGCTAAGGTCTACACTAAAATTGTCTTTAATGCAAGAATTTTGAATTGGAGCGTAAAGGCTGCGCCAATGCTTAACACGTTGCGTCTGTCTTTGCTAGGCAACGCTAGCGCGAACGACACACTTCCGCGTTCGCGCTAGCGTCCCGCAGGGAACGTAGAGAAGCGACTTGACTACAAGTTCATAGTAGTTTTAACCGTTTTGCGTAATTCCCCTTCCGGGAGCGAAGCCTACGGTGTACACACATCTCTATGCTGAGTGCAAAATGTGGTTTTATCCCCCTAAATCCTCCTTCAAAAGGGGGACTTTGATTCTAATTCCCCCTTTTTTAAGGGGGGTTAGGGGGGATCGAAACAATAGGGGATGAGGTGATCAGACTTGTGTGTACACCGTAGGGAGCGAAGCAGGGAGGGGAATTACGCGAGTCAAAAGCGTAGCTTGCTTCCTGTTCGCGGTAGCGTTGCGTATTGATAAAACTCAATGTCAAGGTGCGTTACAGTGAGTTTTAACAGAAACGGTCTAAGCTAAAAATAGTAGCTTTCAAAACAGGTGGAATATATGGAAAATAACAGTAAGCAAGTCTATAACTATACGGTTCTTCTAGAAAAAGAACAAGATGGTGGCTATCACGCTTTTTGTCCTGTTCTCAAGGGCTGTCATTCTCAAGGTGACACTTTTGAAGAAGCTGTTGAGAATATTACAGAAGCTATTGAATTATATCTTGAAAGTTTAATGGCTGAACATCAACCTATCCCTAAAGAAGATTTAATTGTTAAGCCATTAAGCATCTTAATATGAGTAATTTTCCTAGTGTCGAAGCTAAAGATTTTGTTAAAGTAGTTGAAAAATTAGGTTTTTATCTTGATCGTCAAAAGGGTAGCCATGCCATTTACAAGAATGTCCAGGGGAGTCGAGTTGTCGTTCTGATTCATTCTGGAAAAGACCTAAAACAAGGTACTCTAATGGGAATGATTCAAGACATTGGCATTGATAAAGAAACATTTTTTGAGTTGTTACAAAAATAATATGTGAAAGGTAATTCAAGCATAGAACTCATCATCTAGATTGCTCCGATTCTCCACAAATATACAATGGCGATGACCTTCGGTCGGCTGGAAGCCATCGCCTATGGTAAGCTAACGCTAAAACACTTGATGAATTGGTGTGTACAAGCCTCGCTTAGTAGGGGCTAGGGGTGGCGTGCAAGCATCTTAATCCACTGAGGAAAGTTTCCCCTTCACCCAAGCACGAAAAGCACGAGTAGTAGAAACTTCCCCATTCTGTTTAGCTGCTACAACAAACTGGGGAATCTCCCTCACCGACACAGATGCAAAAGTCATGCTCATTTGTACTTCTGAATATTGCCTACCTACAAGCGTATAAATTCTTAATGTACTGCCGTTATAACGCCAAAACTCAGGAACTCCCATCGCTGCATACAACTTCAATTTGTCTATTGCAGAGCGAGAATATTCCACCTCTAGCACCAAATCAGGCGGAGGGTCAGTAGCTAGGTCAATATTTTCTTTATTTCTCACTAAAGCTTCATTTTGGATGTAGTAGCTACTATCTGGCTCTGCCCCCCGTTCTAAATCATCCCGCGTTAAAGTCAGAGAGCCAGAACGTTTAATCTCTAAACCAAATTCTTCACAAAGGACACCAACAAATACCTCTATAAGGCGGTTGGAGTTTTCGTGTGGCATGAGTGGGGACATAATTTCTACTATTCCATTTTCGTAAGCTAGTCGGGAATTGCGCTCTGTTCCCATCTCCAGGAGCATAGTTTTAAAAGTTTGCCAGCTGATGTTGTGGAGTAAAGTTCTAGTTTCTGCTGGTTGTGTTATCGCCACCATAGTTGATTTCTCCCCAGGATATTGGCTGATACCAAGAGTTTGGCATATTTTGCAGTAGTTGGTTTGCTCACCAAAATTGTAGGGTGTGTTACCCGGATTTCTCACCAATTATTGCAACCTCAGTCCAGAGTCCGTAGGGACTCTTTGAGCGAAATAGTCATGAATGATTCGAGCATATCTGTGAACCCGCCCCTACTGTTTGCGAGAAATGCGGGTGTAGGGTGCGTCAGTATGAATAATTTCTGAGTATAGTTAGGTTCTATCGCACTGACGCACCCTACCCAACCATCAATTGCGGATAATTTATTTTTTTGTGTTCCCTAAGAATATAGATGGCACAGCTTTTTGTTTTCAGGGCTATCAAAAAAAATACCACAAAGCTTAAAAGCTTGTGGTTTATCTAGTAGATTGCATTTTCTTCCTGATACCAATTCGCCAAAATCAGCCAACAGATATCAACCCAAAACTTAGATACATCTGACTTTTTTGAATTACGAATTACGAATTACGAATTGGTATTATCGCTTAGGCGTACCCAAACCACGACGCTCAAGCATTTGCCGCACCTGTGGGCTAGGGCTGTAATTATAGCCGTAAGCAGAGTTTTCAGAATCATCCATAACTTGAGGTGTGAGTAATATAATTACCTCTCTGCGTTCATTGGTTCTGTTTGTTCTTCTAAACAGTGAACCAATCAGTGGAAGATCCCCCAAAATAGGAATCTTAGATACACTTGCTCGGTCTTGGTCTTGAATAATGCCTGAGAGAATGAGTGTTTGACCATCTCGCAAGCGAATCAGTCCAGAATTAAGGGAGCGTTCAGATACCAAAAATATTGTTTGACTATTACCTGAAACATTGAGTACAGCAGAAGATTGGGGTGCTTTGACGACAGGAGCTACTGATAAAGAAACAAAACCATTGTCGTCAATCCTATCTAGTTTGACGGCCAAGGTTAAACCTACATCTGTTTTTTCAGCTGTAACTGTTTGTGTAGAAGTACCATCACCGCGAGTAGTTTCGCTCGTGATGTTTCCTACTACTTCCTGAGTTAGTTTGACATTAGCTGTTTGACCTTCTTGCACAATTAAAGTTGGGTCAGTCAAAATCTTGGCGTTACCATTTGTAACTTGTGCTTGCAAACTAGCAAGAAGACGCTTAGGAAACTGGTAGATAGTGGGCAAACTATATGTGTATTGAGCAGGAGTACCACCAGTCACCTGACGACTAAATTGAGTTGGTTCACCAGTAACAGGATCAAATTGAGTTGGTACAGCTGTAACTGTTCCTGGAGTTGCTTCAGTAAATGCTGTAAGTCCTGGTTGTGTTGGATTAGTGTTTACGCCAGCACTAGGTACTCCTATATTTGGATTGTTAGGATCTAGGAAAATATTAGTATTACTAAGTGGATTAGTTGTTGTAGGTGTACTAGTTACACTATTTCTTGCTTCCGTACTAGTAGCTGGCCTAGAACCACCAAAATTCAGAGATGCTGCACCACTATCCGTAGAGAAGTAATTATTACCAATACCAAAGGAAACGCTGGCGTTGTAGTCTTGATTTCCTGTCAGGTTAACATCGATAATCTTGACATTAACTACCGCTTGACGACGACGAATATCAAGCTGAGTTAATTGATTCATCGCCATCTCAACTAACCTAGGGGGGCCAATTAAGGTCAGCGCATTGGTACGCTCATCACCTAATGCTTGTAAACCTCGAAGTAATGGACTAGAGTCTTTAAAATCAATCCTTTGAGTTTCTACTCTAGTTTCTGTCGTCGTCTGCGTTTGGGTAATAGGAGCAACTCCAGTACCAACAGGTACAGCATTTACGTTAGTTACTTGGCGTTCCCTACTGACGGCAGTTTCAGCTCCCAAGCCAACCAAAAAGTTTAAAGCAACCCCGACATTTACCTGATTGAGCCTCAAGCTACGCATAATCACATCACGCGTTGAGTTAGGTAGTTTCGGCCCAACAAAAATAGTCCTATTGCTGCGGTTAGCTTCTAAACCACTCAGACGCAAGACATAGTTAAACACATCTTGCACAGGCTCATTTTCTATATCTAAAGAGATTGTTTGAGATATTCCTTGCCCTCCGGGTGCAGCTTTACTATCACCATCACCGATATAAGCCAAGTTGAGATTAGCAGCACGAGCCAGCAGCGATAAAACCTCACGGACTGGTGCATCCCGCAAGACTAAACGAGGTACACGTTCCTGTGTACCTAAATCTATGGTGCTAGGGGACGCATCGGTAGCAGAAATCGCAATATCCCCGACTGGCGGGGCGACGGCTCTGGGTAAGAATGGCGGGGCTTGGCTGACAGGTTGACCGACACCAGCAGGTTGTGCTGGTTTACCATCAATTGTGATTTCCGGGTTAGGTACAAGCACATTTGGAACTGCACCTGGTTGAGCAACCATAGCCCCAGGAGGTGGAGTAGTCGCAGGTGGTGTAGGGGTAATTGGTGCTGATGCTGTAGTCCCTGTTGATGGAGTATAGCCGAGGGTAATTGCATCTGATTTCCTGACTACAGGTTGACCACCAGGGGCATCATTATCACCAGTCACTATCACCCGGATACTATTAGCATCAAGTTGCACAACTTCAACAGAAGCAATTCCCGCCGCCGGTTTTTCTTGGCGGAAATTATTCCCTTGCTTTAAACGCAGTTGGGTGTTGATAATATCTGAAACTAAAGCCTTACCTCGTTTCGTCGTAAAAACTTGTGGACGCGAGCCGGCAGAAGTTTTGAGAGTCACGCTAACGCCCCCATTAACGGGAGCTAACTTGACTTCACTAACTTGTGTAATTTGTGCTAATACTGGTTGTGCTGCCAGAAAAGATAAAGCAGCCGTACCCAAAATAAAATTATTACCGTGAAACTGTTTCACAGTTCATTCCTCACTTAATAAGCAATTCAAAATTGAAAAATAGAGTATAGGTTGGGTTAAGATCCCCCCAAACCCCCTTAATAAAAGGGGCTTCTAAGACTCTTAAAAAGGGGGACTTCTAACCTTCTTTAAAGGGGCTTCTAACCCTCTTTTACCCACTTTTTAAGGGGGTCGCCGCAGGCGGGGGGATCTTAACCCAAACTAAAAGCCCGTAGCCTCTAACTACTTCTTAGTTGCCGCTTTAGCCGCAGCAGCTGCATCTTCTGAATTAAGCGGCATTAATGCTTGTAATTGGAAAGATGTAGTAATTGGTGCAGCCCCTACCCTCCGTAGAGGTTTGCCAGATGGATCTGTAGCTTGTATATTTGCTAATGCTGATTGATAGTCTTTAACTATTAGTAATGGCTGTAAACGCTCTATATTCCGAATAATAGATTGGGTTTGTTCATAAGTACCAACGATTTCGACATTAATGCTACTGCGTTTGAGCTTGCCGTTGACGGATGCTCCCAGGGAACTATCGGTAACAATTTCTGGTTTATCTGTAGTTGGTACAAACTTTTGTAGTTTGGCTCTCACTGCATTTAGGGGAGTTGGAGAACTACCAGACTCTACTAAACGATTTATATCTAACAGTAAGGTATCTAAGGTTTTCTCGTCAGAAAATAAAGCTAAAACCTGTTGTTTTTGCTGTTTTGCTTGGGCTAGCTCTTCTTTAACCTTACCAATCTGTTTGATAGTAGCCTGCTTTTGCTGGATTTGTCCTTGGAGTTCGTCATTTTGTCCTTGCTTTTGCTGATAGCTGTCCCAAGCGGGCATTAGCATATTGAGCAGCATATACATAGCTCCTGCCAGACCTACGACCCCCACCAAAATACCAATGATTTTGGGTGTAAAGCTGATACCAAAAACAACAGGGTAAGTTGGCTCTGAATCTAGCTCTCCAGCGTGTTCGGCAAAATTTAAATCTTCACTCAGCGTCATCGTGTAATGACTCCTGTTTGTTGCATACTGCGAATTCGGGTTACTAGTCCCACTGTGCCTTTTTGCTCTAATTCCCGAATCAATTCCGAAGCTGGAACATCACTGAGGCTCGATTGAATCGTATATTTGACTACTTGGGGTGGTTTAATTGTTACACCATTTCTAGCTGTTGCTTGTACTGGTGCATCTACTAAAGTAGCTGTAATAATCCTGCTTGCGGAAGACTTTAAGAACCGCGACTGTTGCAGACTTAATAAAAAGTCGTTCACATTGTCAAAAGAGCGAGCCAATCCGGTGATTTCTATTCCACCTGCGGGATTAGGAGAAGGTTGTCCTTCTACTGCGGCGGCTGGGGGAATTTGCCTGACATTTTCAATTTGCACTGTCGCGGGGATGCGATCGCGCAAATCTTCTAACATGGCTGACCAAGGTCGAATTTGGTCAAAGACGGTAACTAGACTTTGGGTTTCCGCTTTAACGGCGGATGTCTGTGCCTTGATTTGGTTAATATTGCTGATTTCTGCGTCTAATTTTTTACTTTGTTCTTCTAGTTGGGCGATCGCTTGTTCTAGCTCACTAGTTTTAGCTTGCAAAAACCACAACCCAGCACCTACCAAAACAGGACAACCTAGACCCAGAACCACCCCTATATACACTGGTGTTAAATTTCCAGTTGGCAGTTTAATTCCTGATTTTTTATCAAGTTTGGGCTGGTAGGCTGGACGATCCTTAAGAAAGTTAATATCTAAACTGTACATTTTATTACACCTCCCGCATTCCTAAACCAAGGATTATGCCTAAACCAGAACGCTGTGTTGCGGGGTAATTTCCTTGATCAACTTGCAACGACAAAGACCCAATAGGATCTATTTGGCTAGTAGGTATACTTAGTCTTTGTGTAAAGAATTCATCTAACTGTTGTAATCCACCTCCAGGGCCAGCTAAGAAAATCTGTGCTACCTCTAAGTTTTCACTTTGATTTAAGTAAAAATCTATAGAGCGGCGTAGCTCATCAGTGAGTTCTCCCAAGATTCGCAACACCCCAGCCATCCCTGGGTCAGCTTCTGTCACCCCAGTTTTATCACCGTCTATGGGAGTTAATGGAATTTTCATTTCATATAACAGTTCCATATCCCGTGATGTAGGTAGGCTCATGGCTCTAGCTAAAGCCATTTGCATTTGGTATGTACCAATAGGCACAGTCCGGGAAAATTGGGGTATACCGTTTACGACGATCGCTATTTCTGTACTGTCGAACTCGATGTCAACCAAAACGGCTGCTTCTTGTGGACTTAATTCTCGCAAATGGCGATCGCGAATTGTCCGAATCAGTGCAAAACTGTTAATCTCTAAAACATTAATTTGCAATCCTGCCTGCTCAAAGGTACGAATATATGTATCTGTCACCTCCTTACGAGTAGCAACTAATAACACCTGTACCTTTTCAATACCGTCCTCATCTACAAAGTACCCAAGTTTTTGATAATCTACGTCAGCCTCCTCACGGGGATAGGGTAAATACAACCCTGCTTCGTGGTTCAACACCATATCCCGGAGTTCCCGATCGTCCAACTCTGCTGGTACAGGAATAATCCGTACAATCGAATCACGTCCTGGGACACCAGTCGCCACACGAGAAGTCTTGATTTTACTTTCAGCTAAGGCCTGTTGAATCAATTGCGCCATTGCTGGGGGGTCAGTAATTTGACCATCACTAACAATTCCTTCTGGAACTGGTACTGATGTGAAAGATTCGATTTTCAAACCCTGGCGTTGCTTGCGTAGTTGGACTACATTCACTCGTTCCGGTGCTATTTCAACACCCACCCCTCTATGAGATTTGCCAAACAGACTACTAAAACTTTTCACCACAGTAATGCCCGCCAAACTGTAAAATTGAAACTTTGCTTCACACTTAAGTAGTCATTAGTCAATGGTCAACGTTTATTAGTCACGTCGGCTATAAACTTTTGACCAAACTTAGAAATACACCTAGCTTTTTTTACCCACCCTAAATTACTCAGGACATTGAATCAACGCCGCGCTACCGCTAAACACCACTCACAACTGTTCCTTTTAAGTCTATAATCTCGACAATTCTGCATAAGCTTTTGAACCTAATCAAGCGTAAAAATACTGGTAAAATGATTCAAGTACAAAAATTTAAACAACTAGTCGCTCTGGTAATGTTAGGATTACTGACTAGTTGGGTTGTCAGTTGCAGCACCGGAAAAACTAATACAAATACTCAACAAGCTGCTTCTGGAACAGCAAATATTGAGTTTTGGACTATGCAACTCCAACCTCAATTTACAAACTACTTCCAAAGCCTAATTAACAACTTTGAGTCACAAAATCCAGGTATAAAGGTAAACTGGGTTGATGTCCCTTGGGCGGCGATGGAGAACAAAATCTTAACAGCTGTCTCCGCAAAAACGCCACCTGATGTTGTTAACCTCAATCCAGACTTTGCTGCTCAATTAGCAGGTCGAAATGCCTGGTTAGATTTGGATGCAAAAATCCCACAGGAAGCCCGTTCCTCCTATCTTCCGAATATTTGGAAAGCCAGCACACTCAATGGTAAAAGTTTTGGAATTCCCTGGTATCTCACCACAAGGTTAACCATTTATAACACCGATTTATTAAAACAGGCAGGTATTAATAAACCACCCACTACTTACGCAGAATTAGCACAAGAAGCGCAACAAATTAAAGATAAGACGGGGAAATACGCCTTTTTTGTGACTTTTGTCCCGCAGGATTCCGGTGAAGTGCTGCAATCATTGGTGCAGATGGGAGTCGCCCTAGTAGACGCTGAGGGAAAAGCAGCTTTTAACACGCCTCAAGGTAAAGCAGCGTTTCAGTATTGGGTAGAACTTTATAAAAAAGGGTTATTACCAAAAGAAGCACTGACACAAGGACATCGCCACGCCATTGATTTATACCAATCTGGTGAGACAGCTTTCTTGGCTTCCGGGCCAGAGTTTCTCAAAACTATCGCCAACAATGCACCTAAAATTGCTCAAGCTTCAGCAATTTCTCCCCAACTTACTGGTGACACAGGCAAAAAAAATGTCGCTGTGATGAATATTGTGATTCCCCGCGATACAAAACAACCAGATGCGGCGGTGAAATTTGGTTTATTCCTCACTAATGATGAGAATCAATTAGCCTTTGCCAAAGCGGCGAATGTTCTACCATCGACAACTAAAGCACTAGCTGATAGTTACTTTAAAGATATTCCAGCTAATGCTTCCACAGTAGAAAAAGCCAGAGTTGTCAGCGCACAACAACTGCAACAAGCAGAAATTTTAACTCCAGGATTGAAAGATATTAAAAAGCTGCAAAAAGCGATTTACGAAAACTTACAAGCAGCAATGTTAGGAGAAAAAACTGTAGATAAAGCAGTAGAAGATGCGGCACAAGAATGGAATAATCGTTAGGGACTAAGGACTAAGAATTTTAGATTGTGGATTTTAGATTGAATAATTTAAAATCCACAATTGCAAATCCACTCATTGAAAAGCTGGGAACTGGGGAGTTACAACAGTGAACAGTCATTAAGCAACTGATGACTGTTCACTGTTGATCAATTACGAATTACGTAAAGCCTGCGGCATAGCTGCGTTTAGAGGCTGTTTGAAAAGTTTTATCAGGTATCCTTTGTCATTCTGAGTGGAGCTTTGCGGAAGGAAGAATCCGCGTTTTCACCGTTATACTGGGATGCTTCCTTCGTCAGCATGACATAAAAGGGGACTTTTCAAACACCCTCTTAGAGCGGAGCGGGGCGTTAGCCCATTACGAATTACGAATTACGAATTACGAATTACGAATTAATTTTAGATTGTCGAATAGGAATTTGAATGACAAATGTTGCGCCTCCTCCTGGTGTTGAATGGCATTTCAATTTACCACCATGCAATTCAATAATAATTCGGTAGCTAATAGATAAACCCAAGCCTGTGCCTTTACCAACATCTTTGGTTGTAAAAAATGGGTCAAATAATTTTGTCTGTACTTGCTCGTCAATTCCTAGACCATTATCAGCAATACTAATTTCTACCCAATCATGATCAATTACTTTAGTACAAATATCAATTTTAGGATTTAGTAAATCTTGATTCTGCTTTTGTTTATGCTTGATCACTTTCTCGTCTAAAGCATCAGTTGCATTAGCCAGGATATTCATAAACACTTGATTAAGTTGTCCAGCATAACATTCTACTAATGGTAATTTTCCATAGTTACGAATAATTTTAATACCATATAAATTATCAGGTGATGGTTTGAGACGGTTATTTAAAATTACTAATGTGCTATCAATACCATCATGAATATTGACTGCTTTAAATTCGGCTTCATCTAGGCGGGAAAATGTCCGCAGTGATTTAACAATATCACAAATGCGTTCTGCACCTCCTGTCATAGATTGGAAAAGTTTTTCCGAATCTTCCTTGAGAAAGTCAAGTTCAATTTCTCGGATTTTTTGTTTAATTGCAGCTACTGGTTTAGGGTAATACTTCTGATAAATTTCTACTAAACTTAGCAAATCTTGAAAATAATTGTTAGCATGATTCAAATTACCGTAAATAAAACTGACTGGGTTATTAATTTCGTGAGCAATCCCTGCAACTAAAACTCCAAGAGCAGACATTTTCTCAGATGCCACTAGTTTGAGTTGTAAAGCTTTGAGATTACCAAGAGTAGTTTCTAGTTCTTTACTCCGATTTTCTAAAGCAGTTTGTGATTCTTCCAGCTCTCGAATGACATTTTTGAGGACTGCTTCTCTCAATTCACTAGCATTCTCCAATTGCTCACGATCAACTTCAGAACGCTCTAGTTTTTTTTTGAGAATCCGCACAGTTTTTTCTAATTCCTTGAGTCTGCTCTCGTAGTCTATATCTTGCATAACCCTTTATTTTGTTCCTAGCAGCAGGGTAACAAACGTCTCTTGGTGATAGTAAGTTGAACCCTGTGCTTCTAGGGGTGCAAATTCACCGTAGGTATAGAATCCACATATGGGTATTGCTTTGGCGAGTTCTGTTTTGACAAATTGATATTCTTCTTTAGCTTTTGTGCCTAATAGCCAACGACGACAACAACAGGAGAATAGTAAGATGGCATCTGGTTCAGTTCCAGGATACCGTTCCAAGGCAGTCTGAAGTGAAGTCTTAACGCTATGAAGAATTTCATCGCGATTGAAGTCTGTCATCTGAACTATGGCTTGTTCTGGTACATCCCCCAAAAAATTGATACTGCCAGTTTGCAGATCACAGGTATTAGGGACTCGCATATAATAGCGATCGCTATCTCCTTCATACACTGCTAAAGGATTTTCCGCTGTTGGGTGGCGATCGCCTAAATATCGCTGATAAAATTCTAGTGCTGATACACCATCAATTTCATAAAGGACTGTTCCCTGAGCTTTCGTAACAATACTCTTACGTCCAATTGGTTTCCAGCCGCAGCCAGTACCATATGACAATAGAATATCTCCAGAAAAAATCAGAATGGGTAAAGCATCTGTCAAAACTTCGTTGCGGAAAAATTGATAAGTAGTTTGAAATCTAAATTGATCTCCGGCTGTCCCACCTAAAATTGGTGTCTGAGAACCTAAAGCTAACTTCAATCCTTCGAGAATTAACCCCCCATTGGTAGTTGAACCATCTACTAGATAACTAGCTGGTAAAGGTATACATAATTTAGCAGATGTTTTGCAGTTCTCAGTTGCTTGATGCACAGCTTGGTGAGCCGCAGTTAAGGGGTTTTCTTTGACTCCATATCCGACACCAGCACGAATTTCTACAGTATCAGAGCAAAAAAGCATTAGTGTCAAAGAATCTTGCTGAAACCCTAAAATTGAAGATATCTCACCATCTGTAGTACAACCAATTAAGTCAATTCCTGGAAATACTTGGTTAATTTCTTTCAGAATCAAAGCATGATCAAAATCAATAGCTGCAAATAAAATACCCGCCTTGGGTGGAATGTCTACTAGATTACTTAAATCACTAACACATTGTTCTAAAACTTCTTCAATTGCTCCTTGAGCATCAGGATCATCACTATGTCCAAGAATAACTTTTAGCATTTCTTTATCCCCTTAATTAACCAAGAATTAATTTATTTGTCTCCTACCGTCAAGGTGGAATTTATGGTTACATCAAACCAATTTCATCTAATTTCTTCAAAAACTTACTCGGCAAAAGTATTCACTTCTCCGTTTTTATACTTATTTGCATCATTATCTTTATCGAATTATTAGATAAATGCTGTAGTTGTCTAGATATTTCTTATTCAGTGTTTATGCAGATTCAAAGCCTATTTTACTTCTGACTTATGATTTACACATTCTGTTGTACGGCTTGCTATAGTAGTCCGATTTTCTTTTTTAAAGATACTTATTAGGGTAGTTTCTGCCCATTAAAAACCACCCTAAATTACTACATTACTTAAAAGTTTATACATATGATTCAGGATTTCTATATGTAGGTAAACAGGTTGATCAATCAACATACTTATGAGCCAAACCTAACTTTGGAATTTCTACTACTAAATTCAGATTTCCCAAAAATCAGGAGAGATGAACAGGGCTGATACAAATTTTTAATAAAGCTTGGGAGTAGGAAGTGGTGAGTGGAGAGTTAGGAGGGGGAGATATTTATTAATTATTCATTAGAGTCAAGAACCCTATCTTCCTTAAGAAAGCGAGGTTCTGAAGGTTCTGACTAGAGAAGTTATATTTTACCTAAAAAATTTCCTACTAAATAAAGAGAACCGCACAAAACCACTAAACTATCTGATGTAGAAATGGCTGCTGTTAGTGATGATATTAAATCTGGATAAGCTTGACAAAGTTGTAAATCTGGGCAAATATCACAAGCTATTTTTGCTAATTCTATGGGATTGGCTGAATTATTATCTGGTACTGGTACTAAATATAATCTGTCATTCGGTTTTAATAAAACTTTAAAAATATCGGCATGGTCTTTAGTAGATAGCATCCCCATCACCCAAGTTAGATTTTGAGTATTGAAAGTATCTACATAATTACGTAAAACCTGAGCGGCGGCTGGATTATGTGCGCCATCAATTAATAACTTGTGTTGATGCCAATTAACCCATTGCATCCGCCCTGGCCATTTAGTTTTAGCCATACCGTTGATAATTGCTTTCTCAGAAATCTGCCAACCTTTTTGTTGCAGTATTTCTAAAGTAGCTAAAGCCAAGGCGGAATTATTTAACTGAATTTGCCCCTGTAAAGGTAAAGGATATTTAATTAATTTTGAATGGTGAATTGATTGATACTCCGCCCATCCTGGAGTTATCTGTTGGGCAGGTTGTGGCGTAATTAATGGACATTGTAATTCTTGAGCGAGCGATCGCACAACTTGTTGAGCATCCGATGGTAATGTCCCAACTACAGCCGGACATCCAGGCTTAAGAATACCCGCTTTTTCTCTAGCAATTTCAGCCACAGTAGAACCTAGTTGCTGCCAATGTTCCCGGCTAATGGAGGTAATCACCGTCACAAGCGGCTCAGATATCACATTAGTCGCATCCAAGCGTCCCCCCAGTCCCACCTCTATCACGGCTATGTCAACTTGCTGCTGGGCAAAATACAACCAAGCTGCGGCGGTAATGATTTCAAATTGAGTCGGGGAATCATCCGAGTTAATAGCGGACTTAACTTGTAGCAATAATTCGCAAAACTTCTCAGCAGAAATTTGCTGCTCATTCAGACAGATACGTTCTGTCCAATTCACTAGATGGGGAGAAGTGTAGCGTCCTGTACGATAACCTGCTTGAGTCAGCACAGAGGACAAATAAGCGCAGACAGAACCTTTGCCATTTGTCCCCGCAACATGAATCACACTGACTTGGTGATGAGGGTTGCCCAAATTAGCTAAGAGTCCGTTAATGCGCGAAAGTCCCAGGTTAACGCCAAAATGTTGAAATGATTGCAGTAGAGAATCTATATTCACGATGAGGATATTGGCTGAAAATACTTTGGCATTATTAAATACTCTTGATGGATAGAGTTGAGAATAAACACTTACAAGTATCAAACATAAGCTAGGGTTGGTAGGGTGCGTCAGTACGAATAACTTCTGGGTATAGTTAAGTTTTCTCAAACTGACGCACCCTACATTTTGGATATTTTTTTATCTGGAAGTACCTTATCTCGCGCCTACAAACAACCCCGAAAATGCAACAAAAGCCTAACCTTCTGTTTCATCTGTGAGTAAACTAGTAGGATCAATCCCTTGCGATTGTAAATAAGCTATTAAGCGTTCTTTTTGCAGGCGTTCCTGTTCAGCTAGTTCCTGGGCTTGTTGCGCACGCTGTCGTTCCTGTTCTACCATCTCTACAGCCCAAGGTAACAAATTACCCGATTCATCCCACCATCGCAACCAATAACCAGTTCTCCCCTCTTTCGTCCCACGCCAAGTTCCTAAAAATAATCCCATAGTTGCTATCCAATGGCGACCATTCTCATCTGGTTGCTTTAACTCATAGCGTCCATTTTCTAGTTGATGAAACTCCAACAATCCACCATCTGGATCAAAAATGATGTAAATGGGAACTTGTAAAATTTGTTCGTAGAAAAACCACTTCCCCGGCGGGTAGGTGCGCTTTGATGAATACTCTTCCCCTTCGGTCTGGGATAAAAATTCCATGACTATCGCCGGGATTTCTCCTTCTAAGTAAGGAGTATAGCTGGTGCGATCGCCCACCATTTGATTTACACGGGGAATGTACACCCAATCTGGTGCTTTAGCAATAAATTGCCCATTGACTGTGGCACAAATCGCAAAATTCGATGCGATTAACATTTGCTCTTGGATGAACCCACTAATTTCTAAGCTTTCACGCAAAGCACCAGCCAAGATTGGCTGACCTGTATTTTCCACTGGTTCATCCTCTAGCTGAAAATCATCAGGCAATGGTTGCCAACAAATATCTAGTGGCGTGATTTGGGCTACCATAAGCTAGGTTTTTGCAGTTTCTTTATATTGTATCACTCAATTGGTACAGCTAATCCAGTATTTCTAAGTACAACGAGTAAAACCAGTCCCCAGCTTTTCAATGAGTGGATTTTAGATTATTCAATCCAAATCTAAAATCTAAAATTTCCAGTACCCAAAATCAACAAAACCGACTGTTTCCGTAAAGATAACAGTCGGTTAAATTATTAATCTTAAACTAGAGTTTAGGCTTCTCTATTCAAAAAGTTTTGAACTTGTCTGATAGCCGCAGCACCAATATTAAATGCAGCCCAACCAGCAGCAACAGCAACTGGTGCTAAAACAATCACTACACGAAAATCAACATCCATTTCTAGTACCCCTCTATCAAGTAGAAATTAAAGTTTTGTCAACTACTCTCATTTTTATTTTTAGCTGAAGTGGGCAATTTTGCTAGCTACTTTTGTAAAGAAAGTTTAAGTAGTTAGTCAAAAGTCAATGGGAATTGGACATTAGGAATGGGATTTTCCTTCACCCCTACACCTCTAAACCCTTACGAATTAAACCCAATATCCGTTCCCTTACCAGCGTGTACTAAGGCTAACTTTTTGTAACGTTCGGCGTGTTCGATAAGTTCTGCGGCTTCGGCTGGTGTAACTGGACGTAAAACTTTGCCGGGAATGCCCACAACTAGAGATAAGGGGGGTATATTCTTGGTTACTACTGCACCAGCACCAATGATGCTACCAGATCCTACTCTGACTCCATCTAAAACCACTGCGCCGATGCCAATTAAACTGCCGCGTTCAATGTGGGCAGAATGGACTACAGCACGATGTCCTATAGTCACATGATCTTCTAAAATTGTGGGCAAACCAGGATCACCGTGTAAAATAGCCCCGTCTTGAATATTTGTGCATTCGCCAATGTCAATGCGTTCTACATCCGCCCTCACTACTGCTCCATACCAGATGCTGACTCCGGTTGCTATGTTGACCGAACCCATAACAACCGCATTGGATGCAATGAAGGCGGCTTGAGAAAAATCGGGAGAAGGCCAGTAAGAAGAGATAGACACGATAGAATAGGAATATGGTACCCAGGAACACTGGAGAAACTCCATCCTGAGAGCCTGGTTGCAAAACCAGAATATCACAGCGTCAATCCTCCAAGTGGAGGAAGACAAAAGTGAAAATTGTTCTTGCTTCACATTGTTCATGTGCGGCAGTGAATAAAACTCTCGGATTGGTAGAGCCGAAGTGTAAAATCCAACCCTCTGGTGCTGGTGAAGACGAAACTATGTTTGTACGCACTTCATGATGAATCCAGGCTTGCAGTACCCTATGTTTGGGGCTGACATACAGTGTCCCCATTGTCGCCAAACAATCCCGGCACTGACACTAACTGATACCTATTTATGCCCCCGTCATGGCGCATTTGAAGCTAATCCCAAAACTGGAGAGTTAGTTCATCTACAGTCTGGGCGACATTGGCGGAGGTGGAACAATGAGTGGTATAGACAGCACACTCATCCTGATGGCATTCGCTTTGAAATCCACGAAGCCTTAGATAAGTTATACACCCAAGGCTATCGAGCAACACGAGTGATCATCGCCAGACGTTATCAGGAGTTGATGAGTGGCTATCTAGAACGCAGCACACCTTGGCGTTCTGGACAGCAGGAAACATCATCTGCAAGATTATACGGCTTACCTGTCGAATTTAGTCCCGAAACAGCCGAAGATGATTGCTGGGAAGTGATTAATTTCGATTTAGATAAAGAACCGGGTGTTCCCGTGCGCTACCCTTATTTCAGATTGTTTGAGTAATGGTTATTGGTCATTAGTCATCCGTCAATTAACTAATGACCAATGACTAAGGCATTCCGCAATAATAAGTTACCTGTTTGAATCGCTGAAATGCCTGTAAATCAAGGATGATATTCTGCTTTTTTATTTAAAATTATTAACATCGCCTAAAACGGGACGCATAAATGATCGCTCATAACTAATAATGCACTTTGTTTGGCGCGCAAATTCATACGCTTCGTGACAAGCTGGATCATGCTGGGAATCTATCCGGTATCGCTCGTATGCCGCAAGGCTAGGAAAACTGAACAGAGCTAGGGCAATATTATTAGCTCCTTCATGTGGAAGAAAATAGCCGTGATGCTTTCCACCGAATTTTTCCACCAACGGAATCCACATAAGTCCGTATGCTTCAAAATCCGAAATTTTATCGGGGTCGATAACGTAACGCAAATAGCAAGTAATCATATCAATCTGCTTTTATTCTGAAGTGATATTCTGAAGTTGTACAAACACATAACGGCGCATCTGTAGCATTGACTGTAGACTAAACCATGCACCACGCTTCTATCCGCACTGCGAATATCCATCAAGCGATCGCCTTTTATGAAATACTAGGCTTTAGTGTCTGTGAACGCTTCACTACCGGCTACACCCTAGCTTGCTGGATGGAAGGCTTAGGCGGCAGAATTGAACTGATTCAAATTCCCCAGCCAAAACCAGCCCCGGATGCCTTTGGTGATGAACATTATGTGGGATACTATCACCTGTCTTTTGATGTAACAGAAATTACCCCAGATTTACCGAGATGGTTGAAAAGTTTACAAGAACGTGTAGCATTGACACCAGAATTACCACCGTTAAAAATTCTTTTAGAACCGACTCAGCAGCAAATAGGCGATCGCATCTTAGAAGTAGCATTTGTTGCTGATACGGATGGCTTACCCTTAGAATTCATCCGATTTTTAACCCAACTTAATTAGTTTCCTGTCATTTATTTGGTCTATTTATATACATTATTCATATTGCCGAGGTAACATATTCTCAGGAGAATTAGATAATTCTCGGCACTCAAAATAAATTAATTTCCGTACATCTACCGAAATAAATGTCTGTCTTATCTGCGTGCTATAAATACCGTTATTATTTTTTGCTGTTGGGTATTTCATTAGTTGCGGTATTATTTCTTGGCAATGTACCTGCTGAGAGTCAACATATAACTACTTCTAATCGAGTGAATCACCAATTAACATTAGTGACCAAAAATCCCCAAGAATTAAAATTAACAGAAAATGTTCATAAGACATTATTAGACAATGGTCTAACTGTCTTCATTAAAGAAGTACATACAGCACCAGTGGTAAGTGTGCAGGTGTGGTACAAGTTCGGTTCACGCTATGAAGCATTGGGAGTTAACGGCATAGCTCACCAACTAGAACATATGATGTTTAAAGGCACAACCAGCCGTCCAACTCAATTTGGCTGGTTATTTAGTGCTTTAGGCAGTGACTCAAACGCTTTTACGAGTTATGACCAAACAGCTTATTACGGAACTGTAGAACAGAACAAGCTCAAAGCACTGCTAGTTTTAGAAGCAGATAGAATGCAAAATGCGCTGATGGATGGCGAACACCTAGCTAAAGAGAAGCGGGTGGTCATTTCCGAATTGCAGGGTTACGAAAATAGCCCAGAATATCGCCTCAATCGAGCTATCCTGCGGTCAGTATTTCCCAATTATGCGTATGGTTTACCCGTGGGTGGGACTAAGGCGGATGTGGAAAAATTCCAGCCTGAGCAAATACAGCAGTATTATCACCAGTTTTATCATCCTGACAATGCCGTCTTAGTCATTGTTGGCGATTGTCAAGCCGAAAAAACCCTAGCCACAGTCAAAGAAATCTTCGGCAATATTCCTAAAAGTCAGAATATCTCAAACCCCTCCCCTAACAGGAGAGAGGCTTTGACTTTTCCCCCTTCCCTAGTAGGGAAGGGGGTTAGGGGGTTAGGTCAAGAAATGACTGTTTCAGATGCAGTTAAAAGTCCCCAATCGCCAATTATCCTCCGAGAACCAGGATCAGCCACATTATTACAAGCTGTATATCCACTACCACAGGCAAATCACCAAGATATACCAGCTTTAGAGATTGCTGACTACATCTTGACAGAAGGAAGAAATTCCCGACTGTATCAAACCTTGGTGGAATCGGGATTAGCAAATGATATTTCAGGTTCAGTGGTTAGCTTACACAAAGCAGGTTGGTATGAGTTGTTAGTCACAGCAGATCCTGACCAAGATTTGACTAAAATTGACTCAGTGCTGAATAATGCGATCGCCAAGTTAACCCAAAAAGGTATAACAGCCGCAGAATTAGCTAGAGCCAAAAGACAGTTAGAAGCTGCCATAATCTTGAGTAACCGTAATATCACTGATCAAGCCATGCAGTTAGGCAATGATGAGACAACTACGGGTGATTATCGCTTTACAGATCATTATTTAGCAGCCGTTCGTCAAGTCACCGCCGCAGATGTTGTGGGTGTATTAAACAAATATCTGGCAAAATCTGCCCGAACAGTGGGTATTTTTCAACCAGTTGTCACTCAAGCCAAAGAAATTGGCACAAAACAGTCACCGCCACACATAAGAGAGAATTTATCTGGTAATTCACCTGTTCCACCCTCCGAGATGATGCAGTATCTACCAGCCATCGATACTGATCAGAGTGATGCTCAAAACACTGCCTTCAAACTACCACAGCAATTTACCTTAGCTAACGGCCTACAGGTATTATTGTTAAGCGATCGCAGTACACCTACCATTACCTTAAGTGGTCATATCAAAGCAGGTACAGAATTTGACCCAGGTGAACAAGCCGGATTAGCTATGCTGGTAACCGATGGCTTGATGAGTGGGACTAAAACCAAAAATGCTTCCACCTTAGCCAAAGCTTTGGAAGATAGAGGCGCGACTTTGGACTTTGCCGCCTACCGCAATGGTGTGCAGATTGAGGGCAATAGTCTGGCTGAAGACTTACCTGTTTTAATCAAAACCTTAGCAGATGCTCTGAAAAATAGTACATTTCCGCAAAAAGAATTGGAATTAAACCGCCAACAAGCTTTAACAGACCTCAAATCGGACTTAGATAATCCGGCGGAAGTAGCCAAAAGAATATTTTTACAATCGATTTACCCAAAAAAACATCCCCTACACCAGTTTCCTACACAGGAGAGTCTGCGACGCATTAAACGTCAGGATATTGTGGCTTTCCAAAGTAAATATTATCGTCCAGATACGATGGTATTGGTAGTCGTGGGAGATTTTGACCCAGACAAAGTGCGATCGCTCATTCAAGCAGAGTTTGGTAATTGGCGCGTGAGTGGACAAGCACCCAGCATAGAATATCCCCAAGTCTCAAACCCCAGTAGTCTTGTCCGGGTGAACCCAATTGTCCCCGGTAAAACACAAGCTATTACTTACATGGGTTATACAGGTATCAAACGCCAAGACCCCAGATTTTACCAAGCTTTGGTTTTAAATCAAATTTTAGGAGGAGACACCCTATCGAGCCGCCTAGGGGCAGAAGTGCGCGATCGCCAAGGCTTAACCTACGGAATTTATAGCCATTTTCAAGCCGAAAAAGACTTTGGGACATTTTGGATTGAAATGCAAACCAGTCCAGAAGATGCAAATCAAGCGATCGCTAGTACCCGTCAATTACTCCAACAAATCCATCAGCACGGTGTTACAGCCACAGAATTAGAGATGGCTAAACGTACCTTAATTGGTGGTTATAATGTCTCTCTGGCAGATCCAGAAGAGTTAACCAGTAACATCTTGATGAATCAGGTGTATGGTTTGGACAAAACAGAGTTACATACTTATACACAAAAAATTCAGCAAGTTACTCTCGATGACGTTAATCAAGCCGCCCGTGAGTTACTGCACCCTGACCAAATTGTTGTAGTTACTGCCGGCCCTGCTATGTTGGCTAGCCAAAGTGTTAGATAATGGAAGTCAATTCGTAATTAAAGAACTTCTGCCTCGTCCCTATATTATCTTGTTCATAATGTTGATGGAGATTTTTTATACTGGGTTGATATTAATTCGGCGTAGCTGTGTAATTTTGGCATTACTGCTAGGTTTGGTTTTCAGCCATCCTCGTCTGGCGATCGCGGCAAATCTTACTGGTGATTTGCTGAAAATGCCAGCTACAGAAATTACAGTTAGTTTAGGCAATTCTGCTAACGAACTGAAATTTGAGCCAAATCACTTGGACTTTGTAGCCGGGAAACGTTATCAACTCAAGCTAACTAATCCCAGTCAAATGAAACACTACTTTACAGCCAAAGATTTTGCTGATGTTATCTGGACGCAAAAAGTTGAAGCTGGAAAAGTAGAGATTAAGGGCGCAATTCATGAACTGGAACTCAAGCCTGGTGCGGTAGCAGAATGGGTGTTTGTGCCAATGAAACCAGGAAAATATAGCTTGCGTTGTTCTATCCCTGGACACACAGAAGCAGGGATGACAGGGGAGATTATTATTGCTGGTAAATAGACAAGGGAGGTTGACTGTTGACTAATTGGCAACAAAAAATCAGCTAACGTAAATATAGATATTATTTCTCAATTAAACTTTAGATAAACACTGCAAATTTAGCGGCAAAGCGCAAGTAATTATTAGTTTCCCATGAACATTTTCACCAACTTGCTTTCTCAAGCACCTAAGCCTACACAATCCAGCAAACAACGCCGGGGGATTGAAATTAAATCGCCGCGTGAAATTGATATTATGCGGCAATCAGCAAAAATTGTTGCTACTGTCCTCAAAGAAATTTCGGAATTAGTCAAGCCAGGAATGACTACAGCCGACTTGGATGCTTATGCAGAAAAACGCATCCGAGAAATGGACGCAACACCAAGCTTTAAGGGATATCACGGTTTTACTGGTTCTATCTGTTCCAGCATTAATAATGAAGTGGTGCATGGTATCCCCAATCCCAAAAAAGTGATTCGTGCTGGGGACGTATTAAAAGTAGATACAGGTGCTTATTATCAAGGGTTTCATGGTGATTCCTGCATTACAATTGCCGTGGGTGAAGTTACCCCAGATGCTGCTAAACTAATTCGCGTCGCCGAAGAAGCCCTTTATAAAGGTATAGAACAAGTCAAAGCAGGCGCATATCTGCTTGATTTAGCCGGCGCAATTGAAGATCATGTCAAAGTTAACGGCTTTAGCGTGGTTGAAGAATTTACTGGACATGGTGTAGGACGCAACTTACACGAAGAACCCTCAGTATTTAACTACCGTACACGGGAAATGCCCAACGTGAAACTGCGTGCCGGTATGACGTTGGCGATTGAGCCAATTTTGAATGCTGGTTCTAAACATACACGCACCTTATCAGACAGATGGACAGCTGTAACTGTGGATAATTCCTTGTCAGCACAGTTTGAGCATACAGTTTTGGTAACTGAAACTGGGTATGAAATTTTGACCGATCGTACTAAAGTTTAATTAAAAATTATAGCAAAGAGCGATCGCATACCCAGGCGAGCGCTTTTTGCTGACAGGCTAGCAAAAACTAATGCACTACTTTAGGCTTGCCACACCAATAAGCGTGTTTCAAAAATCAAATACGAGCCTTATATGTGTAAATTCTTCAACGTTACTTATGCTATATCTAGCGTTATGATTTTTAACTTATTTATAAAATTCGAGAACCTCAGTTTTGCAAAGAAACCGAAGTTTTGAAGTATCGTAATTTCTACAAATTAAATAGGACTACTATACACACTATGAAGGTTGAAAGAATGCAATGGTTGCAAATAGCTTTTCAGTATAAAGGTTCAGTTATTTCATCAATATATAAACGGGTTATTGGGTGTGGCTTATTTGGAGTTTCAGTTTCCTTACTTTATTATTTAAAATTACCTGTATCTCAACCTATTCTAGGAACTATTATTCCTAGTATTGTTTTAGGTCTATTATTAGTTTTTCGTACTAATACAGCTTACGATCGCTTTTGGGAAGGTAGAAAATTCTGGGGTTCAATAGTAAATAACGTCCGCAATCTAGCTAGGCAAATTTTAGTCTCTATTGATGAAATATCCCCAAAAGATAAAGAGAACAAAATCAATGTTTTATATTTATTAGTGGCTTTTGCTGTAGCTACCAAATTACATTTACGTAGCGAACCAGTAAATAATGAGTTAGAAGAATTAATGTCATCTTCTAAATATTTTAAACTTATAAATATGAATAATCCGCCCTTAGAAATAGCCTTTTGGATTGGAGATTATTTACAAAGACAGCATAGCCGAAATTGCCTCAACTCATATCAATTAATATCAATACAAGAATTATTAAACAATCTAATAGATAATTTGGGGGGTTGTGAACGGATTTTAAAAACACCCATGCCTCTAGCTTATTCCATTCATTTGAAGCAATTATTATTACTGTATTGCTTGCTTTTACCATTTCAGATGGTACAGAGTTTAGAATGGTGGACAGGCGCAGTTGTAGCGTTGGTAAGTTTTACTTTATTCGGGATTGAAGCCATTGGTTTAGAGATAGAAAACCCCTTTGGTTATGATGCCAATGATTTACCATTAGATGCAATTTGTCACACCATGAAACGCAATATTGATGATTTAATCAGTTTATCTTTGAATGTGCGATCGCCTGAAGATACTGAATTACCCCTTCTGCCTCCTGAGTGCTGAGTGCTGTTAGCGGTAGCGCGGCGTTTAGCCGATGCTGAGTGCTGAGTGCTGAGTCCCCAATCCCCAGTCCCCAGTCCCCTACACCTTCCTAATACCTAGTTCCAAACCTTCGCAAACACCAACAAGAAAATCGAAATCTAGAGTAGCAATTGTGTCACTACGTTGATGATAGTGAGGATTTCGTAAAAAAGCTGTGTCTGTCACCATCATGGCCGGATAACCTGCATCCCAAAACGGAGCATGATCGCTTAATCTGGTTTGACGGACTATCAAGCCTCTATTTGGCACTGGTAGCCACTGACTTGATATCCCAGCTTGGCGAATACTGCGACTCATGCCGATTAAATCAGGAATTGTGCGTAAATTGCCAATTAAAGCAATAAAATCACCAGTATCGGGGTAAAAGCGTTCCAAAGGAGGGGGATAACTTTGGCTACCAGGGGTAAAATCACGATATCCCAACATTTCTAGAGACATCATCAAGCGTAAAGGTTGCTTTTGTTGTCGCAGTAAGGCTGCATAGTCAGCACTACCCAACAAACCATATTCCTCCATATCAAAAGCCACCAGCCGCAAGGGATATTTAGCTGGTTGTGCGGCAAATTTCCTCGCTAATTCCAACAATACCGCCACACCTGTAGCATTATCATCAGCCCCTGACGTTCCTGGTACAGCATCATAGTGTGCGCCAATTAGAATTGGAGGTAAATCCTGTTTTTTGGGTGTAGATTGGGCAGGTAAATTGAGGATGAGATTATGAAAATTTCTATTGTTAACAGCAAAGGTGTGGATTTCCACACTTCCCCATTGAGAAAATTCTTGGCGGATGTATTCTTGGACAAAGAAATGTCCCGCAGTCGCCATGTAAGGATCGCGTTCTCGCGCTATCTGTTGGAGGTGATTATGTAATCTTTCTTGTAAATTCAAGTGTTTAGAAGATTTTTAATCTCAAATTTATCATGTAGGGATAAAGCAAAAAACAAAGATTTATAGGGGGATTTCCCAACTTAAAGCAGCAATGAACTTAAGTCAATGGAGTACAAGATTTCAGGGTTCTAGGACATACTCAGCATGGTGAATGCTATCCTAGTCTTGCAACTAACTCCTCAAGCTTTAATTCCTTCAATTTTTGCTTCGATGATCTCTATTATACCATTGAGGCAATTTTACCCTGTAGCACTAAGCTAGAGGTAGTTCCGCCCAATCATAATATATGTATAAGTCACACTAGGAGAAGAGTAACGCATGGGCAAGGTAGTCGGCATCGACTTGGGTACAACCAACTCAGTAGTCGCCGTAATGGAGGGTGGCAAGCCGGTGGTGATTGCCAATGCAGAAGGAATGCGAACAACCCCCTCCGTAGTTGGCTTCAGCAAAGAAGGCGAACGGGTGGTTGGGCAAATGGCAAGACGGCAAACAGTCCTCAACCCGCAAAATACTTATTTTGCAGTTAAACGCTTTATCGGGCGCAAGTACGGCGAACTGAACTCAGAATCGAAGCGTGTACCCTACACTATCCGTAAAGACGATGTAGGTAATATCAAGATTGCCTGTCCCCGTCTCAATAAAGACTTTGCCTCCGAAGAAATCTCGGCAATGGTGCTGAAAAAATTGGCAGACGATGCCAGCACCTACTTAGGCGCACAAGTCACCGGGGCAGTAATTACAGTTCCGGCTTATTTTAATGATTCCCAAAGGCAAGCAACCCGCGATGCAGGTAGGATTGCTGGGTTGGAAGTGTTGCGGATTCTCAACGAACCGACAGCCGCATCCCTAGCTTATGGGTTAGATCGGGGTTATACGGAAACCATCTTAGTATTTGACTTGGGTGGTGGAACATTTGACGTATCAATTCTGGAAGTAGGCGATGGGGTGTTTGAAGTTAAATCTACCAGTGGTGATACTCAACTAGGTGGTAATGACTTTGATAAAAAAGTAGTTGATTGGTTAGCAGAGCAATTTTTAGAAGCAGAAGGTGTAGACTTAAGACGCGATCGCCAAGCTTTGCAACGTTTGATGGAAGCCGCAGAAAAAGCCAAAATAGAACTTTCTGCCGTCAGCGTCACCGACATTAACTTACCCTTTATCACTGCTACGGAAGACGGCCCCAAACATCTAGAAACTCGCCTCACACGCTCCCAGTTTGAAGGTTTGTGTGCTGACTTATTAGGACGTATTCGCACCCCAGTCAAACGGGCTTTAAAAGATGCAGGCTTGCGTCCAGACGACATTGAAGAAGTCGTACTAGTTGGTGGTTCTACACGAATGCCAATGGTGAAACAACTGGTGCGGGATATGATTGGCATTGAACCTAGCGAAAATGTCAATCCTGATGAAGTCGTGGCGATGGGTGCAGCCATTCAAGCAGGTATCCTCGCCGGGGAATTTAAAGATGTGCTGCTATTGGATGTTACGCCTTTATCTTTGGGCTTAGAAACCATCGGCGGCGTAATGAAAAAACTGATTCCTCGCAATACTACTATCCCAGTCCGCCGTTCTGATATTTTCTCCACCTCAGAAAATAACCAAAACAGCGTGGAAATCCACGTTGCCCAAGGTGAACGGGAAATGGCAGATGATAATAAATCTTTGGGCAGGTTCAAACTCTATGGCATTCCACCCGCACCACGGGGAATCCCACAAATTCAAGTGTCGTTAGATATTGATGCTAACGGGATTTTACAGGTGACAGCCTTAGATAGAACCACGGGCAGAGAACAGAGTATCACCATTCAAGGTGCTTCTACCTTGAGTGAATCTGAAGTTAACCGGATGATTCAGGATGCTCAAAAATATGCTGATGTTGATCGGGAACGCAAAGAAAGGGTAGAAAAACGCACCCGTTCGGAAGCTTTGATTTTGCAAGCCGAACGACAGCTAAGAGAAGTCGCCTTAGAATTTGGAATGCAGTTTGCCCGTAACCGTCGCCAACGCATTGATAATATTAGCCGAGAACTGCGGGACAGTCTCAAAGAAGATGACGATCGCGGCATCGATCAAGCCTATGTTGACTTGCAAGATGCTTTGTATGAACTGAATCGGGAAGTCCGCGAGTATTATGCTGAGGACGAAGACGACGATTTATTCGGCACAATTCGGGACATCTTTACAGGCGATAAAGACAAAGAACGCGATCGCGACTTTTCTAGAGATAATTATCGAGACAGCTACTCTGAACGCGACTCTTACAAGCGAGACTATAACAGAGATTATGAACGCGATCGCCGTTCTACCTACGATAGCAGTCCGCCTCCTCGTCGTTCTGCCCGGCCGAGTTACCAGGATAATTGGGATGAAGATGATGATTGGTTATAGAGGGAATGAGGCATTGGGCATTGGGCATTAGGCATGGGAAATATAATTTACATTGTCTAATTTGTCCCCTACACCCTTAAACCCCTTCTTCCTGAATTCGGATTTAGTAATTGGTAATTAGTAATTGATATTATCCATTACTAGTTAACGATTACTAAAATCTAAAATTTAAAAGCTAATTAAATGAATATGCAGAATTTGCAGAATTTTCGAGATTACTACGAAATTTTAGGGGTAGATAAAGATGCTACCAATGAGGACATTAAAAAGAATTATCGGCGGTTAGCTAGACAATATCACCCTGATCTCAACCCAGGCAACAAAGCAGCAGAAGACAAATTTAAAGATATTGGGGAAGCTTACGAAGTCCTTTCTGACACCGCTAAACGAGCGCAGTACGACCAATTTAGCCGTTACTGGAAGCAAAAAGGCTTTAGTAAACAAACACCAAAACCTAAAGCTTGGGAACGTACAGCAGAACGCAATCCCAATCAAAATGTAGATCCTAGCCAGTTTGCCAATTTTGAAGACTTTATTAATCAAGTTGTGGGTGTAGGTGTTCGCCAAGACACTAGAAATGGGGCAAGTAGCAGCACTACGACTGATCCCTTCCGTACCCCAAAAAGTAAAGTCCAATACACAGTTCCTAAAAATCCACCGCGTCCCACTCGTCGGGATATCGAAGCTAGGTTAACCCTACCATTAGAAAAAGCGTATCAAGGTGGAACAGAACGCATTAGACTAGAAGACGGGCGATCGCTAGAAGTAAATATGCCCCCCGCTATGGTGACAGGGCAAAGTGTCCGCCTGCGAAATCAAGGCATTGGTGGCGGCGACCTCTACTTAAAAATTACCGTCGAGCCTCATCCATTATTTAAAATTGAAGGTTCTAATATATCTTGCCAAGTACCAGTAACTCCCACTGAAGCAGTCTTAGGCGGACAGGTCGAAGCACCCACTCTGGATGGTCCTGTGAAAATGACCATCCCTCCAGGAGTTAGGTCTGGTCAAAGATTCCGCTTGGCTAATAAAGGTTATCCCATCGAAGATGGTAAACGTGGTGATCAATTGGTCGAAATCCAAATAGTTACCCCGAAAAACATTAGCCAGGAAGAACGAGAACTATACGAAAAGCTACGGCAAATTGAAACCTTTAAACCCCGCGCTGATTTATTGGGTTAGGATTGTGCTTTGAAAAATTCACCTGTTGAATTGTACTACAGCAGTTGACGTAATTCCTCAATTGTGCTTGCTGTAATAACATGGCGTAAAAGTTCTTTTAATTGTGCTATGTCGCTAATTTGATTGATTTGTGGCAGCAATTGCCAGCCATCCTCGCCAAATTTCGCCTCTAAATTAATTTCGATACTAGATATTATTCCACGCCGTTCCCCACGTGCTTCCCCGCGTGCTTCCCCGCGTGCTTCGCCTCGTGCTTCACCTTCACGCAAAATTTCTTGATACCAGGGTGATTCACGTAATACAGTCATATCCCACCTCATAATCTCTTGAACTAAGGAACTATCTAAAACAAACGTAGCAAAAAAAGCTAAGACTGTTTCTAATTGGTTTAACTGTTCATCTGCACGGAGAATTTGCAATGCTTCTCGAATGAGAGACTCATCCTCACCACCTTTGAGAATGGGAACAAATGGCAATAAGCATGGTAAGGGTTGTTTCAAGGCAATATTCACATCAACTTCCCAAAGGTTAATCACCCGATAATCTTGGATTGCACGTAACCCTGCCAGATTTGATGTAAAGCTTGTAGGTATTTCTTCGTTACTCGTTTTGAGAATATTGATTAAAACCGGGTACGTAGGTAAATTATATTTTTCTTCTGCCAATGCTGCATAAGCACGCATTCGGCGTGGCATTTGGCGTTGGTAGCGTAATTGCAATTCGTTGAGAACCAGAAATTCACCGTGTTCAGAACTGGTGACACGGACTAAAACATCACTTTGTCGGCTAATCCACTGAAATTCAGAATTAAGAATTTCTCCCGCAACGATATCAGGCATTTGAGTTACCCATCTTACCCAATTGTCGGGTGCAAGGCTGATTAATTTTTTAGTGCTGACATCTGCGGATTTAGTCAAGTCGCTGCGCTCCGAACTCAAAATTCAAAATTAATTACCCCACAGATAAATCAGGAGGTGTAGGAGAGAAATATTTATCCTTTCTTCTGCCTAAGTCCTATGAAATTTATCGTAACTTAGTGAGAGTGGCAGGTTTACAATATTAAGAAACTTGATTGCAAGGTGAATCAAACAGCTGTGAATCAACATGGGGCAATGCCGCAAAGCAATAAACCCAGCTATTACTCTATGCTAGGGCTGCATCCCTCAGCATCAGTTATCGATATTCGTCGCGCTTATCGGGAACTGAGTAAACGCTATCATCCCGATAGCACAGAATTACCTGCTGCTGTCGCCACCCCAAAATTTCAGCAAATTAACGAAGCCTACGCCACCCTGAGTAATCCCGAAAGGCGTTTAAATTATGACATCAAGATAGGCTATTCTCGGTTTGGGGTGATTCAAGCACCGCCTGATTTGCACCATCCTGTCTCTTCTGCTTATGATTACTCAAAATCAGCTTACTTGGATGCCAGTGATGGGCTACGCCCCACCGGAGGTGATCGCCCCCTCTCCTCTGGCGAAATTTTTGCTTTATTTATTTTAGCTGTGACTTTGGTAGGTTGTTTACTGCTAGCGATCGCCATCGGTCTAACTCGTGGTGATCAAGCTTTACAAACCCAGATACCACAACCAACAGTTACACTACAACGACCAATTTCTTCTGTGGGGAGAGGTGACAGGTTACAGGTAAAGTAACTAATGACTAATAACTAATAAACAATTTTGAATTTTTATGTCTATACTTCCCTCAGATACGCCCTTATACAGTCATCCTCTGCCACAAATTGAGCAGTGGTTAAAAGACCAAGGCTGTCAACAAGATGATACACAACTACATTGCTGGCGCATACAAAGACCTAGTTGGCAAGCTGAACTCTGGCTGGATATCGAGCAAATTATCGTGCGATACGTCCAAGCTGGGGAAAATGGACAAGATATCCAACGCGCCTTCAAATATTCCCTGAGTCGAGAAGATATCGAACAAGCGGTGTTTTCTGGCCCTTAGCAGTGGTGAGTGCTGAGTGCTGAGTGCTGAGTAGTGAGTAGTGAGTAGTGAGTAGTGAGTAGGTAGGCATTATTGGGCATTGTATTTTTCTCCCCATGCTTCTCCTGCTTCCCCTGCTTTCTTTTCACCTGTCACCTATCTCTAAACCTTGCCAAATCGTCGCTCCCTTTGCTGATAAGCACATAAGGCGCGGTGAAATTCAGCGCGGTCAAAATCTGGCCAGAGGGTATCAGTAATGTAAATTTCTCCATAAGCCATTTGCCAGAGGAGGAAATTGGAGAGGCGCATTTCTCCACTAGTGCGGATGAGCAAATCTGGGTCGGAAATTCCGGCTGTGTATAAGTGGCGTTCAAATACTTCTTCAGAGATTTCATCAGGTTGGAGGAGACCTTGCTGGACTTTTTGGGCGATCGCCCGGCAAGCTTGTAAAATCTCTTGTCGCCCGCCGTAGTTAGTCGCCACAGAAAACCGGATAGCGCGATTATGCTTGGTTTCTTCCATTGAACGGGAAATTTCCGCTTGTAGCGATCGCGGCAAAGCTGCTAAATTTCCCACAAACTGAATTTGGACATTTTCCTCGACCATTTCCCGCAACTCTTGACGTAACACTCTCTGAAACAGCGTCATCAAGAAATCTACTTCTTCTTGGGGTCTTTTCCAGTTTTCTGTGGAAAAGGCATAAGCCGTTAATGCTTGAATCCCCCAATCTTTACAACAACGCAGCAAATCCTTGAGGGCATCAACTCCGCGCTTATGACCCATAATTCGCGGTAGACCTTGACGTTTAGCCCATCTACCATTGCCATCCATAATTACCGCAACGTGTTTGGGCAGTAGTTCTCGTTTCAAGTCCAGGGGCAATTCTTGCAGTTCAGTTTGTTGTATTGTCATTTTTTGTCTTGAGAAGCGGTCGAGGGTAATCCAAGTAAACGTGAAGCTAGTTTTAGTGCCTTACTACCAATCTGAAGACCCAAGCTTAACAAACCAGGAGCTACCGCTTCCCGATCTACAGTTGGGGACAATCGAGCCTCTAAAGACTCTTTGAGCTTCCTAATCGTCAATGGCCTATTTAGAGTTCCCCGTTCCGCGAGGGAAATAGAACCAGTTTCTTCTGATACAACGACACAAATACAATTTTCGACGCGCTCAGTAATTCCCATCGCCGCCCTGTGGCGTGTACCCAATTGGCGCGAGGCTGTGCGTCCCGAAAGCGGTAAAATTATACCCGAAGATACAATCCGTGAACCACGGATTAATGTTGCGCCATCGTGCAGCAGGGTCTTCGGTTGAAAAATCGTGTGTATCAGTTCTTTGGAAACATCCGCATTGAGTTTGACACCAGGTACAGAAAAATCCCGTTCGTCAATGGGGCCAGTTGTTTCCAAAATTAGTAAAGCTCCAATTCGGTTTTTAGAGAGTTCTTTAACCGCTTCCACAATTTCATCTATTACACTATCAGACTTAGGAATAGTCAGATTAGATGGTTGAAACAATTGCCGGAATTCACCTCGTCCCAATTGTTCTAAAAATCGGCGGAACTCTGACTGGAGAGCAACTGCCATTGCTACAGCACAGCCAATTACTAACTTTTCTAGGACAAAATTTAAGAGTGGTAGACCAAACCTACCGCTTAGTGCTGAGGCTAGCATTAAGACAATGAAACCCCGCACCATCCACAGTGTGCGACGCTCACTAATAATAACTAGTATCATGTAAGTCAACGCCAGCACCAATACAATATCCAGAGTCCCCAGCAGCAAGGACTGAGACCATCCTAGGTTTGCCAGCCATTGCTTCCACCAATCTCTCATGACATCTGGATTACTCTTAATACTTTTAGTTAATAGTCAGTAATTAATAGTTATTAGTCATTAGTTATTAACTCATGAACTTTCATGCACTGTTTCCTCTCTTTTTTCTTCTGGTTGGGACATTTTGTTTTGCTTGCTTCTCCAGAATAATCAAAGAAATTCTAGTTTAAAGCCAGTGATTCAGGAAAAAATCCCAGAAACCCTGGACTTAAATAACGACTAATAACTAATAAATCATGACTAACTCTTTAATCTTTCAGGTAAGCAATCTTGTCGAATTAAATCTTGATAAGTTTCGCGTTGCAAAATTAAGTTTGCTTCGCCATTTGCCACTACAACTGCTGCCGGTCTGGGTAAACGGTTATAGTTGGAGGCCATACTGTAATTGTACGCACCAGTTCCCATAACTACGAGAATATCCCCAGGTTCAGTTCTTGGCAGTTGGGCATTTTTGATTAAAATATCCCCTGATTCGCAATGTTTACCCGCAATTGTGACGGTTTCTGTCATAGGCGCAGACAATTTGTTGGCAACGACGGCGCGATAAACTGACTGGTAGGTAATGGGACGGGGATTATCAGACATACCGCCATCTATGGCGACGTAGGTACGAATTTCCGGTATTGTTTTAGATGAACCGATGGTGTAAGCAGTAACACAAGCTGGAGCAATTAGCGATCGCCCTGGTTCAGAGAGTAACTTTGGTAGAGGTAGATTTTCGACTGCACAAGCTGCCTGCACAACTTCACAAATCGCCTTTACCCACTCATCAATGCTTGGTGGATCATCTGATTCTACATATTTAATGCCCAAACCGCCACCAACATTTAATTCGGTGATATTTAAACCGTATTTAACCGCATCTCTTAACCACTGCACCATCACAGCCGCTAAATCCTGATGGGGTTGACGCTCAAAAATTTGCGAACCAATATGAGCGTGTAAGCCTACACAATTTAAATTTGGTTGTTGGCTGACGAACTCAAACACCTCATTTAAATCGTTGGGATCAAAGCCAAACTTACTGTCTAGGTGTCCTGTGCGGATATATTCGTGAGTATGACATTCAATCCCTGGTGTCAGTCGCAACATGATCCGCACTGGTGGTATAGACATTGCGTGCAACATCTCCACCAAGGTATGTAATTCATACCAGTTATCTACAACAATCGTGATCCCAGACTCAATGGCGAAATTTAGTTCTTCACGGGATTTATTATTACCGTGGAGGTAAATTTTTTCAGGACTAATCCCAGCAGCTAGAGCTGTATAAAGTTCACCGCCAGAGACAACATCAATTCCTAACCCTTCCGAGGCGATAATCGCACCGACAGCCAGACAATTCCAGGCTTTAGAAGCATAGATTACCTGAGATTCGCCTTGATAGTATTTTTGAAAGCTATCTCGATATTGTTGGCAGGCTGTTCTGAGGGTTTCCTCATCTAAAATATACAAAGGTGAGCCAAACTGCTGAACTAGGGTTGTGACATCACACCCACCGATTTCCAAGCACCCATCACTATTAACTTTCGCTGTTAGGGGTAAAAGTTCTTGGTTGGGGGAAGTATTTGTATTTATGCTCTGGCTTTGAGGTAAATACTGCGTTCCAGCATATTGAACCTCAGCAGGGTGAGTCGATACCATATTTATATAGATTGTCCTTGTTTAAATTATGGGCGTGAGCAAGTCTCCCGATCCCAGTTTACAAAGGGTTTGTCTTCTTATCCCAATAAAAGTGATCTTATCTTCTAACTTAAAACTCAAATCATTGACCTCAGAGGATCTAAGTGCAATTTTAGAACTAGATCAAGCCTGTTTTGGTGGACTTTGGACGCTGGAGGGCTACCAAAGAGAACTGGATAGTCCTAACAGTGATTTACTGGGAATATTTGCCCCGCACTCCAGCAAAACCTTGCTGGGTATGGGGTGCTTCTGGTCGATTTTAGAGGAAGCTCACATTACAATTGTGGCAGTTCATCCCCAATATCAACGTCAGGGCTTGGGACAGGCTTTAATTTATGCTTTGCTGAAAACAGCTAGCGATCGCAATTTAGAACGAGCTACCCTGGAAGTCCGCGCTTCTAATGAAGCAGCAATCTCTTTATACCAAAAATTTGGGTTCAAAACAGCAGGCCGGAGACGGCGTTATTACCAAGACAACGGTGAAGATGCCTTGATTCTTTGGCTTTCGGATTTACAACAGCCCTCATTTACAGAAAAATTGCAGCACTGGCACAATATGATTGAGACTCAGTTGGAAAAATCGGCTTGGCAGTTAATTTGATTATTGAGATCAGAAAATTCTTAACTATCCTGATATGCAAACTCTTCAGTAGTGCTATTCGCCTCACTTTTAATTGATTGCAAATGCGATCGCCTGGTTTGATTGGAACTGCCTGGTCACAACGTAGTAGGATGATGAACGGGAAAACCTCAAAACCACAGAGGCAACCTAGAATTAGAGCAAAAGACGAATTTTAAAACAAGCACACTCATGCGTATATCTCTGAATTGGCTGCGGGAACTAGTAGAGATAAAACTGAGCCACGAAGAATTGGCGGAAACCCTGACGCTGGCTGGGTTTGAAGTCGAAGACATTGAAGACCGTCGCACTTGGGCAAACGGCGTTGTAGTGGGAAGAGTGCTTGAGCGTCAACCCCACCCCAACGCTGATAAATTGAGTGTTTGCCAGGTCGATGTCGGTACAGGTGAGACTTTAAATATTGTCTGTGGTGCTGCTAATGTGCGGGCAGATATCTATGTTCCAGTGGCGACTACAGGAACTTATTTACCAAACATCGATTTAAAAATCAAACCCGCCAAACTGCGCGGTGTCCCTTCCCAGGGGATGATTTGTTCTTTAAAGGAACTCGGTTTACCTACGGATTTAGACGGGATTCATATTTTCCCCCAAGAAAATCTCTCCGTGGGTAGTGATGTGCGGCCGTTGTTGGGTTTGGATGACGTAATTTTAGATGTCGCCGCCACCGCTAACCGTGCTGATGCTTTGAGTATGGTAGGGATAGCGCGGGAAGTAGCGGCTTTGACTGGCGCACAGTTGAGCATTCCTGCACCTGGGGAAGTATCTGTATTTCAAAATGCCGGGGCGTTAAGTTTAAAAATCGCTGACACCCAAGCTTGTCCGGCTTACATTGGTACAGTTATTGACCAGGTAAAAATTGCCACTTCCCCAGAATGGTTACAACAGCGTTTGCGGGCGGCGGGAGTGCGACCGATTAATAATATAGTTGATATTACTAACTATGTATTGTTGGAATGGGGACAACCACTACACGCTTTTGACAAAGAGCGTTTAAAATCTGTAGGTGGCACAGAAACCTTACAGATTGGTGTGCGTTTTGCTAACTCAGGGGAAACCCTCAAAACCCTAGATGGGCAAACTCGCAACCTCGCCACACAGAATCTATTAATTACCGTTAACGATAAACCCGTGGCTTTAGCGGGGGTCATGGGTGGGGAAGAAACAGAAGTCCATGACGGTACACAAAGCCTAGTTTTAGAAGCAGCGTTATTTGATTCCGTCGCCATTCGCCGTTCCTCCCGCAGTGTAGGCTTGAGAAGTGAAGCTTCGGGAAGGTATGAACGCGGTGTCAACCGTGCAGAGTTAGAAGTAGCTTGTCGCCGGGCTTTATCCCTCATCGCTGAATTGGCTGGGGGTGTAATTGTTCATCAAGAAATTACTGATACCCGTCCTGACCCCTCTACTTGGAGTCATTCGATTTCACTGCGTTTAGACAAGATGAATGATGTGCTAGGTCCAGTGATTTTGGGTGAAGAAACGGGAGAACTAGCAGCAGAAGATGTAGAAAGAATCCTCACGGCGTTGGGTTGTCAGCTAACTCCGACGGAAGAGAAAACTTGGAATGTTACCGTTCCGCCTTATCGTTACCGTGACTTAGAGCGGGAAATTGATTTAATTGAAGAAGTTGCTCGTCTCTATGGTTACGATCGCTTCTGTGATACTTTACCGGATAAGGCAGAAGCTGGTTATTTACCCTTAGACCAAGAATTAACTCGCAAGTTACGCGCGGCGTTGCGGGCGGAAGGTTTGACGGAATTGATTCAATATTCCTTAGTCAAGCCAGGGAATAGCAGACAAATCGTTTTAAGTAATCCTTTATTTGCTGAATATTCCGCCTTGCGTACCGATTTACTTTCTGGGTTAATTGACGCGTTTCAATACAACCTCGAACAAGGTAACGGTTCACTCAATGGTTTTGAAATTGGGCGGATTTTCTGGCAAGAAGAAGAAGGTTTGTTAGAAAAAGATGCGATCGCTGGCATCATGGGAGGAGATAGAACCATCGGCAAATGGTCAAAGGGTGGAAAAGAACAACCTATGACCTGGTTTGAAGCCAAAGGGATTTTAGAAAGCGTCTTCCAGGAACTAGGAATACTAGTAGAATATCAGCCAGATTGTCGTGATGCACGCCTCCACCCAGGACGCACCGCCTCTTTATGGATTAGGGGAACTAGTTTAGGTGTATTTGGACAACTCCACCCCCAACTCCGCCGGGATAAAGATTTACCAGAATCGGTTTATCTATTCCAATTAGATTTAAATGTGCTATTGGATGCCTTAGACCAAGATGAAATTCTTATCCCAGCATTTAAGGCATATTCTACCTATCCAGCGAGCGATCGCGATATCGCTTTCTTTGCACCGGTGAAAATCTCTGTCGCCGACATTGAAAAAGCTATTACCAAAGCTGGTACAGGTTTATTGGAATCTGTAGAAATGTTTGACGAATATCGTGGCGAAAACGTCCCCCAAGGACAACGCAGTTTAGCCTTTCGTCTAGTATATCGGGCAGGCGATCGTACTCTTACTGATACCGAAGTTGAGCCGGTTCACAACAAAGTTCGGGAAGCCTTGGTAGAGAAATTCGGCGTTAACCTCAGAAGTTAATCTGAATTTTAAGATTTGCCCAATTCAGATTCCCGACTTCTTGAAGAAGTCGGGAATCTTGGCCAAAGCTGTAGAAAAAATCGGTGAATGTACCGCCTAACATTGCCAACGTACCGCCTAACATTGCCAACGTACCGCCCAACATTGGCAATGTATCGCCCAACATCGTCAACGTATCGCCCAACATCGTCAACGTATCGATTAACATCGTCAACGTATCGATTAACTCTCTTGTGTGTACATGGTAGCCTGCAATTGTAGAGACGTTGCATACAACGTCTCTACATTAATTCTTGCTCCCCTTCCCTCGTAGGGAAGGGGTTGGGGGTTAGGTTCGAGAGAAAGTTTCACACAGCATTACTTATCACCCTTTCTTTCCCCATCCTGCAAACCTTTAGCCCGTTGCAGCACAGGAAAACATTGATTAATCAGCCAAATCATCACCTCAATAGCTGAGTCTCCCTGTTGAATGAGGTTTTTAGCTTGAACACCCAACAGTAAAGTTTGCAAAACTAGCAGCAAGGTAATAATTTTACGGTTCAAGCTGAAATTAGTTTTTTTAGTCACCATTGCATTCACCTTGTTTGTGGTTACAAGGTGAATTGTTTTTTTGGGTATTTCCCCAGACACGTTCCCCAAGCATAATCTATAATGCCTGTATCACCAAGGTTTGCAGCTTGGGGAAGCTTATTTGTTTGGGCAAAACAAATTTCTTAAGATAGTGTTTATATTTAACGAATGCCAAGGAATATTCGCTGGGATGAATCGGTTCTAGACAATGTGCTAAATTTGGTGGGAGCTTTGCTGCAACTATCAGAACAGCAATCAGACAAATTACAACTAAAACCCCAGCTTTATGTTCAGTGGGATAGTGACAAACTCAAAGTCACAGGATACGAAACTAAACAAACAAGAGCAAAAATCAGCCGTACAGTTGAAGTAGGCACAAAAAAAGAACATTTACTAAAGTTAGTTAAAAATTTAAAACTCCCTCAACGTCAAACAGAATCTGGTAGTAGTCAGCAAGATAAAGAATTGCAGGAAGTGCAATATATCTTCGATAGTCTCCGAGAATTAAAAATCTTGGTCAAAGATGAAACTACTAAGCCTGGTTATTGGAAATTTACGCTCACACTGAAGCATCAGACAGCAACAAAAGAAGAAAATTTAGCAGTAATTAAGCAAAAGTGGGATGAACATCCCAAGAATAAGAAGCAAAATTCTTCCGCAAATTCTCAGCTTACAAAAGCAATAGATGACAGCATTAACTGGCGTGAAGTTTGCACCGCCATGCTGGAAAGTCAGCAGGAGGCTGCAAAACTCAGACGCAAAGCGACAGAACAAGGTTTTGAAATTAACGTTTATGTTCCCTTGGGACTGGTGGAACGCAAACAGCAGCAACGCCGACAACAAGATGAACATCGAGACAGAGAAAATGTCTATGAATTAACCCAAGAAGTCCTAGTCAAAACCTATGAACATGGCGCATTTCTCCGAGAAGTAATTACACAACAGCCAAGCGGAAATAATAAACATATTGCTATCATCGGTGAACCAGGAGCAGGTAAAACTACTTTATTGAGTACAATAGCTTCCTTTATTAAAGACAACACCCAAGATTTACCCATCTGTATTTCTCTCGCCAGCTTACAGGGAAGAACCATTGAGGAATATTTACTCAAGCAATGGCTGACTGAAGCAATGAGATTAGTTAAATCTGATGTTGTCGTCACGCCAGAAATTAAACGTCAATTACTTGCTTGTTTTGGTAAAGAGAGAGTTTGGTTACTGTTAGATGGTGTAGATGAAATGGGTGAAAATTCACCTGTGCAAGCATTAACCAAAATTAATCGAGAACTGACAGCATCTTTGAGACAGGCGCGAGTGGTTTTAACTTGTCGGTTAAATGTTTGGGATGCCCAGGTTAATAATACACTCACAGGATTTGATACTTATAAAACCCAAGAATTTAAACCAGAACAAATTGATGAATTTATTCAACAGTGGTTTGAGCGTGCTGGTGATTTACAAAAAGGGAAGACACTACAGGCAAAATTAAAAGAAACTAAACATGAAAATATTCGTAAATTAGTAACGAATCCTCTGCGGTTGTCGCTGTTGTGTCAGACATTTGATTTAGATAAGCAGAGAGAATTACCAGAAACGAAAGCCGCACTTTATCAGAGATTTACCCGCTATTTTTATGAATGGAAATCAGAGTTATTTCCTGAGTTATGTAACTCTGATAATTTAAAGGATGAATTACACTGTGCTTTAAGCAAATTAGCTTTTGCAGGAATTAACAGTAGTGCAATGTTTCGCTTGCGGCGGAGTTCAGCACATAAAGAAATGGGTGAGAGATTATTTAAATTAGCTTGTGATGTTGGTTGGTTGAATTTAGTAGATAGATTAGCTGAAAATGATGAAGAAGTTTATGCTTTCTTTCATCCTAATTTTCAAGAATATTTTGCAGCTTTAAATGTTAAGGATTGGCAGAAGGATTTTTTTAATCATGTTCCTGACAATCCGACACAAAGAATTTACCGCATTTTTGAACCGCAGTGGAGAGAGGTTATTTTGCTGTGGTTGGGAAGAGAGGATGTAGATGTGAGTAAAGAGGATAAGGAAGCATTTATCCAAAAAATTTGCGAATTTTTACAGCCTAAAAATAAAGTTGAAGGAGCATACGCTAGTAAAGCCTATATTTTAGTGAAAAATGGAATCAAGGAGTTTTTAGGTTGTAGTCTTAATGAGATAATACAATTTGATGAAGATTATTGTGAACTAAAATTTAATGTTTTATATCCACATTTTTATCATAATTTTTATCATAATCATTTATTACCTTCTCCTCCATATTTTAGAGTTCCTGAAGAAGTGTATGAATATTTACAATTTCCTCTGCAATCTAAAAAAGAAGTGTGGGGTATGCAATTTTCATATTTTGGCAACATTTCAGGTTTAGATATATTAAATGCACTACGGAAAAAAGTTAAAATTTCTTTTGATACAGTTCAATCAGTTCATGATGTTCTGGAAATTTTTCAAACACAATTTAATCATCATGAATTAATATGTGAAGCAGCATTGGAGAGCCTAAAATCTATTTTAGAGGAAGTAAACTACTCTGTAAGTTTATCTAGCCTAGTAGTTAAAAGTTTAAAAAATTATGTAGATAAACATCAGACCGATCCTTATGGTATCTGTCACGATATTCTTTTTTACTGCGCCGAAAATATGTCCTACCCAGATTTTTACGATGCGTGGTATCAAGAAAATCGTGAAGAAGTCATTCGTACCTATCTTAACTTACCCCAACGCTTGCAAGCTGCAATTAACAAAGACTCTCAACTTAGCCAAAACATTCACTTAATCTGTATCGACACCAGTCAATTCATCGAACCAGATAACCCAGCAGCCGAAATTTATGCCGAAATGGTTAGCCAAGGTTGCCCAGAACATATTTCTGGACAACCAAACAATATGTCAGCTTTAAAAGTTTACTTCAAACTACTAAAAACTGACAAACGAGTAGTTTTAATATTTCACCCAGGCGCAACTAATAATAAAGATGAGGCGACATACAGCCATGCCTTTCTCAACGCTATCAGCAAATTTGAAGGTGCGATTTGTTTGATTAGCGACCCCATACCAGACTACAACACCCTCAAAGTCTTTACACTCAACCAGTCAGTTAATGAAATTTTAGAATGGTTACGCCCTAGTTAATTATATTTGTGCGTTAGTCACGACAACTTATTTTGTCGTTAGATCACTAAGTTCTGTTGTTGTGACAGCTTATCTATTTGTGGCAAATGCTTATGTTGTCGTTACCACAGCTTAAGTAAAACTTATCAATTCAAATCCTATACTATTAACAGCACAACTTAAATTCATCACCATGAAAGCAATTGAGGTTCAGGGAACTGTCAATGAACTTGGTCAACTTTCCTTAGACGAACCGTTGACCATAGCAAAACACAGTCGAGTCCGAGTCATTGTCCTCATTACAGAAGAGAATCAAGAGGATGATGTACTTGTCGAGTCTGCAAGCGAAAGTTTTCGTCAAGGTTGGTACGATGCGATGACTGGAAACACTGTACCTATCTCTCAACTGTGGGTAGGTATTGATGCAGAGTGAACCACCCTTAATTCAAGTTGTAGCTACTGCTAAATTTCAACGCAACTTGCGTATTTTAGCAAAGAAGTATCGCAGTATTCGTAATGATGTACAACCAGTTATAGAACAACTGCAATCAGGAGAATTACCGGGAAACCCAATACCCGGAGTTGGATACACCATTTTTAAGCTACGAGTTAAAAATAGTGATGTTCAAAAAGGTAAAAGTGGTGGGTATCGAGTAATTTATTATGTCAAGACCGATACAAATATTATTTTAGTAACCATCTACTCGAAATCTGAGCAGGAAGATATCTTAGCAGACGAAATCAAAGAAATCTTAAGTGATTTTCAGCAGCGAAATCCAGAAGAATAGCCACACCCTCAAAATCCAAAACTTAAAAATGCTAAAATTTCAACTAAATATGGCATTTGCACAGCTATGTCAACCACGCTGCACAAATCAATTTCGTTAGCAGAGTTCCTTAAACTACCAGAAACCAAACCTACTAGTGAATTTATCGACGGTCGTATCTATCAAAAACCAATGCCACAAGGCAAACACTCCCGCCTACAACTAAAACTTTGTAATGCAGTTAACAACATTGCTGAAGAACAAGAAATTGCCTTAGCTTTCCCAGAATTACGCTGCACGTTTGGCGGACGTTCGATTGTTCCAGACGTGAGTGTATTTGCTTGGGAACGGATTCCCTTTGATGTGAATGGGGAAATTGAAAATACCTTTGGTGTTTATCCCGATTGGACAATTGAAATTCTTTCACCAGAACAGAATACAACCAAGGTAATTACAAATATTCTCCACTGTTTAAAACATGGCACTCGCTTAGGCTGGTTAATTGATCCAGATGAACGCTTGATTTTAGTCTTTTTGCCGGGACAGCAACCTATAGAGATGGCTGGCGATGAAGTATTACCTGTACCGGAATTTTTACAACTAAATTTAACTGTTACGCAGGTTTTTGCATGGCTAAGACCAACGAAAATTAATACGTAAAAAAATAGCTTGTCTGCCCAAATGCCATTTTCTCATAAGATGACAAGAGGTAGTTAATCAATCTAAAATTCATCATGCCCAAATATGTGATGTGGGGTTCTTACTGCGAAGACGTTCTGGAAAAACGCGCACCTTACCGTGAAGCACACTTAGACGGTTTAGCCAAACAAAAAGAATCTGGTGTGCTAATTACAATTGGCCCTACCAAGGACGTTACCAAAGTTTTTGGTCTTTACGAAGCTGAAGATGAAGCCACTGTGCGCCAGCTAATCGAAAATGACCCTTACTGGCAAAATGGTATTTGGACTGAATACTCTGTGAAAGAGTGGATTCAAGCTTTTTAGGTTCGTCACACATATAATACTTGGTACATTAAAAATTTGATAATGTGCCAGTTTTTTTATTGTCTATTACGAGAATATTTTTTAAAGAAATATAAAAGATTACGGCTTATAGTAGATGCTATTGCTATTTTATTAATGCCATTATGCAATAGTGACATTAATAAAATAGTTGCAGTTGTCTACACCAAAAATAACAACATCTACTACATCTGCAACAGCGAAAATTGCTATTTTGATCTAATTGTAGATGTTTTCACAAAGTGAACCCTATGAAAAAAATCCTCAAACGCGCATTTCTACCCAGCCTCATGGCTGCAAGTTTAGCCAGTGTCACCTTGCTACAAGCACAACCGGCTGCTGCTGATAACAAAGTCGTAGAAGATGCCTTAATTGGTGCTGGTGCTAGTGCAGTAACTGGAATTTTTACCAGGTGCGGTTCTGTAGCAAACAATGCTATTAAGGGTGCAGTGGCTGGTGCAGCTGTGAACGGTGCTAATGGCTTGAGACGCAATCGCAGAAACCGTAATTTGGGTCAAGATGCGGTTGTAGGTGCTGGTGCTAGTACAGTGACTGGGGCGGTAATTGGTGGTTGCAGAAGACCAGGAAATAATGCTATCAATGGTGCAGCCGCAGGTACAGCCGTTCATATTTATCGCAACAGAAAAAGATAATTTCTTTTGATAGAATCTCAAACAATCTAGAACCCCGGTTTTTTCAATAAACCGGGGTTCTGTAGTAGAAATATTCTCACTTCTCTAATCTAACCCTTCAAAGCTTTCCTGAAGTTACTCCGATAAGATTTATTGGCAACAAATAAAACCGGCCATAACAAAGATAAACCAATACGATTGGGTAGAGATTTAGAAAAATTAGTCCGCGTAAAACCAGTCCAAAATTTCCAAGCACCACCTGCATAAACCACAATTAAAGCAAAAATAAATAAATTCATCGCCATCAACTCCATTAGTTAGTGACAAAATTCAAGATAAGTATTACTACATGATGTAGGCATTTCATAACTAACATCAATACACCAATATTTAAACTCTGAGTTAGTTCATCATACCTCTGCCCTTGAAATTGTAGATGATTCTAACCATCATAGCTATTTACGGGTTAACCAGAAATTATATCTACTGCCACGATAGAACAACACAAAGATAGCAAATTCAGGTATAAAAGATATACAGAGTATTATTTAATTTCTATATTACTTTTTCCTTCTTCCTGGTTGTCTCTCAAGGTTCTCATAGCTAACATAATGAAACTTGAGCAGTAGGAACATCTTGAGGACTTACGCATGAAAACGCAAAATCAAGGATTTGGGCAAGGGATGCAGGGGTATAGGGATGTAAGGGTGTAGGTGTTTAAAAACCTTACAGCCTTACAGCCTTACACCCGCAAATTGCCAAAATTATCGTTGTATAAGTTCTGATATTTTGGTAGCAAGTGTTTGATTGGCATAAACACTTATACTGATTTCTCACTAGATGTCTCTAGCGGAAGTTCCTCAACAATCAGTGTTTGTAGGAGACTGGAGAAAAACACAATATACTCTCACAGGTTTGCAACCAATATATGGCTGTAAAAGGTTAAGGAGGATTTATGCGTGCAGTGCTGATGGCAGGCGGTTCGGGAACGCGACTTCGCCCGTTAACTTGTGATCTACCAAAACCGATGGTGCCGATTCTGAATCGACCCATTGCTGAACATATTATCAATTTACTCAAAAGACATCAAATTACGGAAGTGATTGCAACCTTGCATTATTTACCTGATGTCTTGCGGGATTATTTTCAAGATGGCAGTGATTTTGGCGTACAAATGACCTACGCTGTGGAGGAAGACCAACCGTTGGGAACAGCAGGCTGCGTCAAAAATATCGCCGAACTTTTGGATGAAACTTTTTTAGTGATTAGCGGTGATAGTATCACAGATTTTGATTTAACAGCTGCGATCGCTTTTCACAAACAAAAACAATCTAAAGCCACGTTAATTTTAACTAGAGTTCCTAACCCCATTGAATTTGGGGTAGTCATCACCGATGAAACTGGTAAAATTAACCGCTTTCTAGAAAAACCCTCCTCCAGTGAAATTTTTTCGGATACCGTCAATACTGGGACTTATATTCTCGAACCAGAAGTTTTAGAATATCTGCCAGATCACACTGAATGCGACTTTTCTAAAGATTTATTCCCCTTGCTGCTGGCTAAAGATGAACCCATGTACGGTTACATTGCCCAAGGGTACTGGTGTGATGTCGGTCATTTAGATGCCTATCGGGAAGCCCAGTATGATGCTTTAGAACGGAAGGTAAAACTTGATTTTGCCTACAAACAAGAAATGTCTGATTTGTGGATAGGACAAAATACTTACATTGACCCCTCCGCCCATATCGAAACCCCAGCATTGATCGGAAACAACTGCCGTATCGGTGCGAGAGTCCAAATTGAAGGGGGAACTATCATTGGGGATAACGTCACCGTTGGGGCTGATGCCAATCTCAAGCGTCCGATTGTCTGGAATGGCGCAATTATCGGTGATGAAGCTCAATTGAGTGCCTGCGTCATCTCCCGTGGAACTCGTGTAGACCGCCGCGCTCATGTCTTAGAAGCGGCTGTAGTTGGTTCTTTATCCACTATTGGGGAAGAAGCCCAAATTAGCCCCGGTGTCAGAGTTTGGCCGAGTAAGAAAATTGAATCAGGGGCAATCTTAAACATTAACCTGATTTGGGGTAGCACAGCCCAACGCAACTTATTTGGGCAACGGGGTGTGCAAGGATTAGCTAATATCGACATCACCCCAGAATTTGCCGTCAAGTTGGGGGCTGCTTATGGTTCTACCTTAAAGCCCAAATCTAAAGTAGCTGTCTCCCGCGACCAACGCAACGTCTCCCGCATGGTTACAAGGTCATTAATCGCGGGTTTGATGTCAGTGGGTGTAGATGTGCAGAACCTTGATGCGACAGCCATTCCTATTGCGCGGACAGTCATACCCAACATGAAAATAGCAGGTGGTATTCATGTCCGGGTACACCCCGATCGCCCAGACTACATCCTGATAGAATTCATGGATGGTAAGGGGATTAATATTTCCAAAGCCCTGGAAAAGAAAATTGAGGGGGCTTTCTTTAAAGAAGATATGCGCCGCGCCTTGGCTCATGAAATTGGGGATGTCGCTTACCCCAGTCAAGTCATTGACCTTTACTGCACAGCTTTTGAGAAGCTATTACACGTTTTCACCCTCCGCAATAGTCGGGCTAAAGTGGTGATTGATTACGTGTATGCGGTGTCTGGGGCAGTTTTACCGCAAATGCTAGATAAATTTGGTGCTGATGCTGTTGTTCTCAACGCCAGTCTAAATAAAAATGCTGTAACTACCACTGACCGCGAAGCACTCCTGACTCAATTGGGTCATGTGGTGGAAGCTTTGAAAGCTAATTTTGGTGTGCAAGTATCAGCCAACGGCGAACAGCTAATTTTAGTAGATGAGTCAGGTTTCGCGATTCGGGGCGAACTGTTAACCGCCCTGATGGTAGATATGATCCTCACCTCTAACCCTAGAGGGACGGTAGTTGTGCCGGTGCATTCATCCAGTGCAGTGGAACAGGTGGCGCGTCGTCATGATGGGCGGGTGATTCGTACCAAAGCGAACCCAACCGCATTAATGGAAGCTTGCCAGAAAAATGCCAATGTGGTGCTAGGTGGTAGCGGTGATACGGGTTTTATCTTCCCACAGTTACATCCCGGCTTTGATTCCATGTTCTGCATCGCCAAAATTATTGAGATGTTGACCATTCAGGAGCGATCGCTAGCTACTGTTCGAGCAGAATTACCCCGTGTCATTCACAAAAACTATACCATTCGCTGTCCTTGGTCAGCTAAGGGTGCATTGATGCGTTACTTAGTGGAAACTCACCCCGCCCAAAACCTCGAACTCATCGATGGCGTGAAAATTCGCCAACCCTTCGATGATAGTTGGCTGTTAGTTTTACCTGATGCGAGTGAACCGTTAGTGCATTTGTATGCCAACAGTAATGAACGCGATTGGGTGGATGAAATCGTCAGAGATTACCGTTCCCGTGTGCAAACCTTTGTAGAAAGACAGCAGGAATATCACCCGGCGGAAGTTTGAAGATTTCCTAGTTGGGTAATTGCGATCGCCAGAGGCGATCGCTCTCCTCATGTTTAAAGCGATTGGGAGATAACATTAAATTGATGCTGCCTTGAAATTGCATTTGGGATTAGTTTGAATTTGCAAAACAATCGTGATGTCTTTCAGGTAGAACGCTTTTTCTTTACAGACACCCGTGTTTATTGGTAGCGATCGCACTCATGTAAAATATTTGGTAGAGTCTAAAAATCAGCTAATGACCAGGTTTCCCTACGACCAGTTTGCCAAAGACTATCTTAAAGAATTGTTACAACCATTAGGAGAAGTGGAAACAAGTCGGAAAGTTCCGGCAGAAATCAGAGAGATTGATATTTATTTTGCACCTGCACCCCCATCAATCAGCGATACAATAGATTTAGGGTTATTAGGAAGGATTGCGGCTGAACCTGCATTAATTGAACCATTTAGAAATGCAGCTACAATTGCCGAAATCCGTAGTTGCATGAACAAATTATTTGATATCTTCGCTGAAATTAAGCGTCAAGGTAAAGTTGGTAAAAATCGGATTAATGAATCAGAATTACCCAGATTGTGGATTCTGTCACCAACGGCTTCTGAATCTATATTAGATGGTTTCAGAGCTAACCTAGATACGGAACACTGGGAGAGAGGAGTACATTTTTTAGCTGATTATTTGCGAACAGCAATTGTAGCAATTCATCAATTACCCTGTAATGAAGAAACATTATGGTTAAGAATTTTAGGTAAGGGCAGAGTCCAGCAACAAGCCATAGATGAACTAGAAGCACTTCCCTCAGAGCATCCCTTACGTGCCAAAGCAATTGATTTATTATTGAGTTTAAAGACCACCTTAGAAGTAAATCAAAATGTAGACCAGGAGGATAGAGATTTAATTATGCGTTTATCACCTATTTACGAGCAAAAGCTGGCGGAAGCTAAACAACAAGGCATTCAAGAAGCACGTCAAGTTTACGAGCAGAGACTAACAGAAGCTAAACAACAAGGAATTCAAGAGGGGATGCAAGAGGGGATTCAAGAAGGTACTAAAGCAGAACGTCGTAAAGTTATAGAAAATTTATTACAAGTTAGGTTTGGTGCTTTAGATGCGGAATTAAGAGAAATGATTGAACCTTTATTGGCTTTATCTCCAGAAGAATTTACGCCTTTGTTACTACAACTATCGCGGGAAGAGTTATTAGATAGATTTAGATTTATGTAAAAAAAACTCAGCCATTTGCATTGGCTGATTCATGTGTCTATAAAAAGTTAGTAAAAAGATTTACTAGAGTTTCATGTATTTGGTGACTCCTACATATCTATTACTAGATGAAGTATTATCAAAATCACATGAGACAAGACTTAAAGCTTCTCAATTTACTAACCTAATCCATCATATCTATTTGGATCTTTTTTCTCCTTTTTCTTATCAGGATCTTTTTTTGGTTTCTTCGCTTCTTTGTTACCTTTTTTTTCCTTAGACATTATGACTCTCCATTGTAGTAATAAATAAAGTAGCTATAAAGCAATTTACTTCTACTTTATTCAACATTTTGTAGAACTCTAGTCAGACTTTTGTCCAACACAGTTAAATTACTCTAGCAGTTCCAGCAAGGTGATTCATTACCTTACTGGAGTCCTGCAATTAAGTAGTCGAAGTAACTGCCAACTTCGTTAGCATCTTCTTCTGACATCATTGAGGTAGCAAAACTCTTCATCGCACGGATACCTTCAGCAACAGCTTCAATTGGAGTGCCGAGAGAACTATACATTTGACGAACACCACTGATGCCAATCTCTTGAATGGGAGTAGAGTCACCAGCGACGATACTGTAAGTAATCAAGCGTAGGTAGTAATCCATATCTCGTAGACAAGTTGCAGTCATTTCCTGTCCGTAAGCATTCCCACCAGGGGAAATAATATCTGGACGCTTTTGAAACAGTTGATTTCCAGATTGTTTAACAATACGCTCTCGGTTTTCTGTTAAAGTCTGAACAAGGCGCAGACGGCTTTCACCACTCTTAATAAAGCTTTTAATTGACCCTAATTCACCAGGGCTAAGATAGCGAGCTTCTATATCTGCACTAAGAATTGACTTGATAATTAGGCTCATTAAAAGACTCCTTAAAAAAAGAAATTACGTTCGGTTTGCTCTATGAGAATTCTAGGGGTGATTTAACTAGTAGACTAAGACAAAGCTACTATATTAAAGGTTGAAATTCTGATAGCTGATTCCTCTCAAATCTGCCTGCTTAAAAATTTTTTTACCTGGCTACATATACCTTAAAACCCTATTGAGCATCCATCTTGGCTGCCTTACGATGTGTAGCGTTTTCGCTGTTTTGTATCTATATCATAGCAGTTATATTCTCTTAAATAATTTATATCAGGGAAATACACCCATTTAGTATGATGAAATACTTAAGTTTGGGCTTTTTATAAATGTTTATATACTAAGTAAGTAGATGTGTGTAAATAAATATAATATTTTCTGTCATTGCAAACGCTTCTCTCTATGACATCTTAGGTTTTGTCAGATGCGATTTATTGCGTCTCTATATAAAAAGAACCCAGATATTTTATGACTGCAACTATCGTGGGAAGAGTTATTAGATAGATTTTTTTTAGCCAAAAAGATGATAAGGGGCGATCGCCTTTTAGTATGCTAAATATACTGAGAATTGACTTATATGAATGTATGATTTTATAGTCTAATGTCTTGGCTCGCTTTGCAGTGGCGGTAAGTCCTGGTTTTAATCCCTGATAGGGAGTTAATGAAATTGCAATTTGTGAAGAAATTGCTACGCCCCCGGCATGAACACCCGTTTCAATCCCTGATAGGGAGTTAATGAAATTGCAATGAGCGATCGCCCCGAACAAGGATTAAACTTATTCTGTTTCAATCCCTGATAGGGAGTTAATGAAATTGCAATATTGGACTCCTGGTACACATCAAAGCTTGTACATTCAAACTATGTTTCAATCCCTGATAGGGAGTTAATGAAATTGCAATCTAATATTAAATCTACTCGCCTCTAATTTTTTAATTATGTTTCAATCCCTGATAGGGAGTTAATGAAATTGCAATCATTGCTGCATTCCTTGATTTCCGAAATAAATCTAAAGTTTCAATCCCTGATAGGGAGTTAATGAAATTGCAATCCAAAATGGGTGGCTCGCGATATACGCATATATAAGGTTTCAATCCCTGATAGGGAGTTAATGAAATTGCAATGGTAGATGGCAGTATACTGGATTAAGTTATCCTTTGTTTCAATCCCTGATAGGGAGTTAATGAAATTGCAATATATTCCCCCACAGGAAACGGTCGTTATTCGGGACAAGGTGTTTCAATCCCTGATAGGGAGTTAATGAAATTGCAATAATCATAGTTGCCTGTTCTTTTGTACAGAGTATTGGTTTCAATCCCTGATAGGGAGTTAATGAAATTGCAATAGATTATCTAGAAATGGAGTCAGACTATTATGATATTGTTTCAATCCCTGATAGGGAGTTAATGAAATTGCAATATGCGTTGGCTCGAACGCCACGATAGCACACCTAACCCTGTTTCAATCCCTGATAGGGAGTTAATGAAATTGCAATTTTACATCAATACCACGCATCTTTTGTTGGTATATCAGTTTCAATCCCTGATAGGGAGTTAATGAAATTGCAATATCAATTTGTCTAATGATGTGAGCATTGAACTCTGTTTCAATCCCTGATAGGGAGTTAATGAAATTGCAATTTGATGCCAACAAGATTACTCAGAAGGAGCTGTTTCAATCCCTGATAGGGAGTTAATGAAATTGCAATCTTTCGCATTCCTTTTTGTAGGACTATCAAAAGCAAACTGTTTCAATCCCTGATAGGGAGTTAATGAAATTGCAATCTTGGAGATTCATTCACAGCTATTCTTACTCATGTTTCAATCCCTGATAGGGAGTTAATGAAATTGCAATTACCTCAAGAAACTGGGTAGGGATGTAGGGCGAAGATATGTTTCAATCCCTGATAGGGAGTTAATGAAATTGCAATTGAATCATTATCAAGCAATTCTGCGGTTGTTTTAGTGTTTCAATCCCTGATAGGGAGTTAATGAAATTGCAATTTGTTGGTAACTTCAACCTTTTCAGATTTTACAGTGTTTCAATCCCTGATAGGGAGTTAATGAAATTGCAATTGCTACCCAGTACCAATTATCAGATTGGCAAACTGTTTCAATCCCTGATAGGGAGTTAATGAAATTGCAATTTAGCCCAAGGAATATCCTGGGCGACAGGAAAACTATTTTCTGGAGTTTCAATCCCTGATAGGGAGTTAATGAAATTGCAATTATCAAGCTATTTTTTAATACTTCATCGGGTGAAGTTTCAATCCCTGATAGGGAGTTAATGAAATTGCAATTAGAAGCAATGAAGAGTGATGGTGAACTACAACTAGTTTCAATCCCTGATAGGGAGTTAATGAAATTGCAATGGTATGTAGCGCGTTTCCCCTTGTCCAGTTGCAGGTTTCAATCCCTGATAGGGAGTTAATGAAATTGCAATATATAGAGTTTTCAACTGTTAGAGAGGCTGGAATAGTGGCGTTTCAATCCCTGATAGGGAGTTAATGAAATTGCAATAAGCATTCGCCCTGACTTGGGGAGATATTCAAGCTGTTTCAATCCCTGATAGGGAGTTAATGAAATTGCAATACAGATGGGTTACAGTTGGGTATGCGATACTAGAAAGTTTCAATCCCTGATAGGGAGTTAATGAAATTGCAATGCCAAATGGATCAGACATTATGCAATCATCAAACAAGTTATTGTTTCAATCCCTGATAGGGAGTTAATGAAATTGCAATCGCAGCCGCATAAAGCGCGGTCGCCCTGCAACTGGTTTCAATCCCTGATAGGGAGTTAATGAAATTGCAATTTCTAAATCCTGATAATTCTTGATAGTTAGTTGGAATACTCGTTTCAATCCCTGATAGGGAGTTAATGAAATTGCAATATCAGTGTTAGAGGTTATAAAGTTTGTTAAGATAGAGTTTCAATCCCTGATAGGGAGTTAATGAAATTGCAATAGCGGCGACCTCAAATACGGTCTGTATTTAGTTTTCAAGGTTCGGTTGCGCGAATGCAGTAATCGTAGCATAAAAAATTTTGGTTGACTAGTATACAAATGCCTAAAACCCTTACTATATAAAGTGCGCGGCTATTTTGATCAATAAATTTGTCAAAAGCCTTACGCTACTGCAATTTCAGGCTGCGTTGTCAAAAGCCGATTTTGAACACCTACCCATTCGCGCATTTACGGGACTAAGGAAAAATAGCTAAGTCGGTGTTTGGGTCGAAAAAGTGAATTTTATCTGGCGTTAGAGATAACCAAAGTTGCTCACCTACACTGACTAATCGTTCTGGTGGAACTCGTACTTGCAGAGGATTGATGATATGAGCGAAATTAGATTGCTCTTCAACTAGTGTTGCAGTAATAAAAGCATCGTTACCCAGGTTTTCTACTAAGTCTACTTGTACTTGTAAGTTTTTAGTAGCAGGTACAGCTAAGTTCAAGTGTTCTGGACGGATGCCTAAAATGAGGGTTTGTCCATCATATTTTTGCAAAGGACTAGCCCAAATTTCTGGGAGGGTGAGACGGAATTGAGCATGGGTAATTAACAGAGGTGCGTGAAATTCTACGGGAATAAAATTCATTGGTGGTGTACCAATAAATTCGGCGACAAAGCGGTTGTTTGGGTTGTTATAAAGCTCTAAGGGAGAAGCGACTTGTTGAATTTGACCTTGATTCATGATGGCGATGCGATCGCCCATTGTCATAGCTTCAGTTTGGTCATGGGTGACGTAAATCGTCGTTGTTCCCAATTGTCGCTGTAATTTGACGATTTGAGCGCGGGTTTCTGCTCTTAACTTCGCATCTAGGTTAGAAAGCGGCTCATCCATTAAAAATACTTGAGGATTGCGGGCGATCGCTCTTCCTAGTGCTACCCGTTGTCTTTGTCCCCCTGATAGCTGTTTGGGTAAGCGATGTAGCAGCATTTCAATTTGCAATAACTCAGCTACACCCCGCACCTGTTGATCTACTTCTCGCTCTTTATCCGATATATAACGTAATCCTTTGGGTAGCTTTTTTGTCGTCCCCACCAAGAGATTTTCAGCCCAATTTGGAAGTTGGGAGTGGTGATTTTCCCCATTTCCTAATTCCCGACGACGTAAACCAAAGGCGATGTTGTCATACACCGTCATATGGGGATAGAGGGCGTAATTTTGAAACACCATTGCAATATCCCGTTCCTTGGGGGGTAAGTCATTCACCAAGCGATCGCCTACCCAAATATTACCGCCTGTCATTTCTTCTAAGCCAGCAATTAACCGCAATAGGGTACTTTTTCCGCAACCAGAAGGCCCCACCAATACCATAAATTCCCCATCAGGAATGGTGAGGTTAATCCGACGCAATACATTGATACTTCCTGCTTGTTCTGGTGGTATCTCGTTTTTCTTGCCAGATTCGCTTGGTAATACCACCCCTTCCCCTCGGCGGGGAGGAAAACTTTTATAAACGTTTTCTATAAAAACTTGTGCCACGGGTTTTAGTCAATAATGAAGAGTGCTGTTAGCGGTAGCGGAGCGTTGAGCAGTGTCCTGAGTTGAAAGACCACCTCTTATGGGTGGGGTATCAACCTCCTCCTGAAAAAAAGATTCTACCCACAAGGGGTAGGGCTTTTATCAAGTACATAAGTGCTGAAGACTTCTTAATTCACTCAGCACTCAGGACTCAGGACTCAGCACTGAGTTTAGTCATTGGTCAAGAGTTAGCATAGCAGTAAGCTAATTATGAATTACAACAAAACCGCCTGCATCCCCAGTCCCCAAAAGTTCTTCACTGCGTGACGCTAACGCGTAGCTTGCTTTGCTACGCTACCGCGAACTCCGGAGGAGTATAATTTTGAATTTTGAATTTGGAGGAAAGCAACATGACTAACCATGACATTGTAGACCTACAAACTACAGATTGCTGCATTGTTGGTGGTGGACCGGCTGGAGCAGTTTTGGCGTTGTTGCTGGCGCGGCAAGGAATTTCTGTGATGCTGTTGGAAGTACACAAAGATTTTGACCGAGATTTTCGCGGGGATACGATTCACCCCTCGGTAATGGAAATTATGGAGGAATTGGGGTTGAGCGATCGCTTGCTGCAATTGCCCCATGCTAAGATGCGCCAAATTAGGATTAAAACCCCTGGAGATACCATCACACTGGCTGATTTTAGTCACCTGAAAACTCCCTATCCCTACATTACAATGCTTCCCCAGGTGAAATTTTTAGAATTTATCACCGAGGAAGCACAACAATATCCGAATTTTCAATTAGTCATGGGGGCAAATGTCCAAGAAGTAATTGTAGAAAACAGTGTAATTCAAGGTGTACGTTATCGGGGCGGCGGTGGTTGGCACGAAGTCCGCGCTATGCTGACAGTTGGTGCAGATGGTCGTCATTCCAAGTTACGACAGTTAGGAAATTTTGCCACGATTGAAACATCACCACCAATGGATGTACTTTGGTTTCGCTTACCGCGTCAACCAGAAGACGGTGAGGGCGGAATGGGACGCTTTGCTTCCGGTCACATTGTAGCGATGCTTGACCGTGGTGATGAATGGCAAATTGCCTATGTCATCTCTAAGGGAGGCTATCAGAAGTTACGTGCTGAGGGTTTAGAGACATTAAAAACATCGGTTGTGGAAGTTGTCCCAGAATTAGCCAACCGAATTAATAATTTACACGACTGGTCACAGATAGCGTTTCTTTCTGTGGAGTCTAGCCGTGTGCAACGCTGGTATCTTCCAGGATTGTTACTCATGGGTGATGCAGCTCATGTCATGTCACCAGTTGGGGGTGTGGGAATTAACTACGCCATTCAGGATGCGGTGGTGGCTGCGAATGTGTTAACTAAACCTCTGCAAAATCACCATGTAGAACTGAAAGACTTGGCAAAAGTGCAGCATCGGCGCGAATTACCCACACGCATTATTCAAGCATTTCAGACTTTGATCCAAAAACGAGTTTTTGCCCCCATCCTTTCATCTAATCGCTCCTTCCAACCCCCAGCCTGGTTACGCTTGCCGATTCTGCGCGATTTACCAGCCAGATTAATTGCTTTAGGGGTGTTTCCGGTTCATGTGAAAGAGTTGTGAGTAGAAGCGTTTAGCCTGTGCTGAATCAAACTTCATTTTACGTCCTAATTTTTGAGCTATTATTGATCTGCCTAATTTGATCTAATGCTGCTTGAGATTTAGCTGTGTCGCCTTGTTGCTGAAAAAGTTTAGCTGCTTTTTGTAAATCAGCGATCGCTCTTTTGACATCTCCTATTTTAGAGTAAGCAAGACCACGATTGTTATAAGAATCTGCATTATTAGGATTAATTTGTAAGGCTTGATTAAAATCTGCGATCGCTGCTTTTAAATCTCCTGTTTGTGCATACTTCACACCCCGATTATTGTAAGCATCTACATACTTAGGGTTAATTCGCAAGGCTTGGTTAAAATCTTCTATAGAGCCTTTTAAGTCTCCTGCTTTGTCGCGTGCTACGCCTCGGCTGTAGTAAGCATCATCATCATTAGGATTAATCTGTAAGGCTTGATTAAAATCTGCGATCGCTGCTTTTAAATCTCCTGATAACATGAGAGCTTTCCCGCGATTTTTATAAGCATCAGCATATTGAGGATTAATTTGTAAGGCTTGATTAAAATCTGCGATCGCTGCTTTTAAATCTCCTGATAATCCGCGAGCTATACCTCTATTTCTATACGCCTCAGCATATTTAGGGTTAATTTTTAAGGCTTGGTTAAAATCTGCGATCGCTTCTGTTATTTTTCCTGCTGATGCACGATCAATACCTCTTTGATTATAGAATTTCTCATCTTGATTGCTAACTTCTGATAGTCGTAATCCTGGCTTTTTTCCTAACTCTGGAGAATTTGACACATTTGCAGCATTTACCGACAAACCGTATATTGCTACTGCCAATCCTGTCGCTGCGATCGTCCAACTCAATCCTTTCATAAGCTTGTATCTCGTCAATTCTTAGTGGCAATGCTACTAATAGCAAGTCACATTATTTTGATGATAAAAATACACTTAAGCTAATTATCTAGTTTTTAGGTTAATAAAAGATTATTAATAGTTAAAAACTTAGCCATTATCTTTTCCATACCACAAAGTTTTGAAATTTATTCATTCTACCAGACAAGATTGGCGTTAGAATTCAATTAAAATATCATACCTAAAGTAAAACTTTTATGTCCTAAAACTATTTCTCTATTACATATTACTATCTTCAAAAACCAGGTGTGATAGAGTGTTAGGATTATATATTGAAGTGATATAATGAGGTTTTCTATCGTTATTTAATAAAGAAAAAATATTTATTTATGAAAGAATAATTAAAATATTTTAATTACACACAGTAATTCTGAAACTTACACTCTTTTTGCCAAATCACATAGTTTTCCAATGCTAGAAATCAGCCCAAATCAAAAAGATACCCAATCTTTATATAATTTTGTCAACCTGAGCAGTAAAATATCTCTCTTTTATGAGAAACTGACCTACCCCCATTTTCGTCCACGTCTCAGAAATATAGATACTGATCAATCTATAGTTGCAATAGGAGTAAATCAGGGTTCACAACCAGTTGGGCTGATTTTAGCTGAAACTTCTCATTATCAAAGAATTGGGGAAATTCTGTCATTATTTGTAATCCCAGAACATCGGGGATATGGACTAGGTAAAACTTTGCTCACTTACATAGAAGAAGAATTAGCTGAACATGGTTGTTCACAAGCTAATTTAGTTTATGTACCTAACTCTACAACTCCCTATTTAGAAAAAATCCTCAAGCAATGTCATTGGTCTACCCCTCAGTTACGGATGTTAGTTTGTTCTGCACCAATAATTAACATGAAGGATGCTTCTTGGTTAAAACTAGCTGATGCTTTACCTTCTGGATATAGCATATTTCCTTGGATGGAATTAACTACACAAGAAAAAGAATCAATTCAAACACAACAAGCAAATTCTAGATGGTATCCCGATATTCTCTCTCCCTGGACAGAACCAGAGATAATTGAACCGCTTAACAGCTTGGGGTTACGCTTTCAAAACCAAGTAGTAGGTTGGATGATTACACATCGAGTTGCTGTAGATACAATCAGATATACCAAACTTTTTGTCAGAGAAGATTTGCAACGCCTAGGTCGTGCTATACCCTTGTTAGCAAAAGCAATTCAGCTTCAATTAGTAACAGTAGCAGATACTAAAGCGGTGTTTACTATAGTTGCTGATAACACGCCTATGGTTAAATTTATGCACAAAAGAATTTTTCCCCATCAGTTATCTATACGCCAATCTTGGGGAACTACAAAAGTATTTAATATGGCTAAATATAGCCAATAAATTCAATTCGGAATCAAAAATATTTAATACCATTTTTTGTGAAGCTGCATCTTATTCTGACCCCTCCTAACATCTGACTTTGCACATCATGTGGAAAAGCTAATGCGAAACCTAACCCCCCAACCCCCTTCCCTACTAGGGAAGGGGGAGAAATCAAAGCCTCTCCCCTGCAAGGGAGCTACCGTGTATACACAAGTCAACCCTGAGCGAGTTTCCAGCCTAAAAAGATAGAC